>JAEWJD010000074.1 GCA_023386765.1 Pseudomonadota bacterium
AGTATGAACCGCCGGGTGCGGACACTATGGTCACCCTGGCCGCCTTCGACCTGCGGCGCGAGAACATGCTGACCACCGACCCCAACCCGGATCACATCTGCGGCACGGGCCGCTGCTCGATCCAGGCCGGCGAGGTGCGCAGCAAGGGGATCGAGCTGGAAGCCAAGTCCCAGCCTATCCGTGGCCTGGCGGTGACGGCAGCCTATACCTACCTGGACAACAAATACTCCAAGGCCAATGCCGATCTGGTGGGCTTCAACCTGAAGGGCAAGCGCCAGGCCGGGGTGCCGGAGCACAGCGCGTCGGTATGGGCGCGTTATCAGCTTCAGGACGGGCCGCTGTCGGGCCTCGGCATGGGCGCTGGCGTGCGCTATCTGGGCTCGACCTGGGGCAACTCCGCCAACACCTACAAAGTGCCGTCGGCCACCTTGGTGGACGTGATGATCGACTACGACCTGGGGCGCCTGACGACTTCGCTCAAGGGCATGCAGGTGGCGTTGAACGTTTCCAACCTGTTTGACAAGGAATACGTTGCTTCGTGCCTGAACGACGCATGGTGCTGGTTCGGCTATCAACGCACGGTCAAGGCCAGCCTGCGCTACCGCTGGTAAGCCTGCGCCCATCCGGATGCTCGATCCCGGATGGGCCATCTTCGGCGCGGGTGGCGCGGGCATGGTCGCGCCCCAGAACGCCCGAGGACGATGCCTCTATCCAATGCGATTAGGAATTATTATAATTTGCAGGTTTTTTTGCCGATACACGGGTATCGGCAATCTTTTTCTGGACTGACGTGAAAGCTCCTAATTCCGGCGCGGCGATGCTGCGCTACCGGTTCGCCGTGGCCTCGCGTGCCTTGGCAGCCATCGGTGGTGGCTACGCCCTGGCTTCGGCGGCAGCGGCTTGCCTGGCAGTGTGGTTGCCCATGTCCCGCGTGGATGCGGTGGTGACAGCGCAGATGCTGTCCTTCGTGGTCTATGCCTGCGGGGTGATCTGGGTCTTCGCCACCTACAGCGCCTGGCGTGCCTGGGGCGGAATCATGGTTCCTACCGTGTTGTTGGCTATGCTGTATTGGGTGGGCGCGAGATGAGTGATGCAGTAGAAACACTGGCCGTCAGCGCCGCAGCCACGCCGAGGCAAGCCGCCAGGTCCGTGCCGGGCAAGGCGGCACGGCCGGCGCAGGCCGAGGGGCTGCGCCAGGCGATGTCCTGGTTGCATACGTGGTCGGGGTTGTTGTTCGGCTGGGTGTTGTTCGCGATGTTCCTGACCGGCACGCTGGCTTTTTTCCGGCCCGAGATCACACGCTGGATGCAGCCCGAGATCACGGCCCAGATGGTCCCGCCGGCCAAGGCGGTGGAAACCGCCGAGCGCTATCTCAAGACGCATGCCACCCAGGCGACGCGTTGGTTCATCAACGTGCCCAGTGAGCGCGAACCCTGGGTCAGCGTGTCGTACCAGATCCCCAATCCGGCGCCGGGCGAGCGCGGCTTCAAGCGTGTCATGCTGGACCCCGAAACCGGCCAGGAGATCTCGGCGCGCGCCACGCGTGGGGGCGATTTTTTCTACCGTTTTCACTTCGAGCTGGAAGTGGGATATCCGTGGGGCCGCTGGCTGGCGAGCATCGCCGGCATGTTCATGTTGCTGGCCATCATCAGCGGGGTGATCACGCACAAGAAGATCTTTACCGATTTCTTCACCTTCCGGCCGCGCAAGGGAGGGCAGCGCGCCTGGATGGACGGGCACAACGTGTTGTCGGTGCTGGGTCTGCCCTTTCACCTGATGATCACTTTCAGCGGTCTGGTGCTGTTCATGGCCATGCTGATGCCGGCCGGCATCATGGCAGCCTATGACAACGAGCGGGCCTACTTCGACGAACTCTTTCCCTCCTTCGCCGTGACGCCGCCGCAGAAGACGCCAGCGGCGCTCACGCCGCTCGTGCCGCTGCTGCAGCAGGCCGAGTCGATCTGGGAGGGAGGCAAGGTGGGCCGCATGACGGTCAACCACCCTGGCGATGCCGGCGCGATGGTGAGTGTCTCGCGCTCCAACACCGATCGGGTTTCCTATGGGCGCATGGCGCCGGTGCTGACGTTCAACGGGGTCTCGGGCGAGTTGCTCAAGCGCCACGACGGGGAGGGCGCGGTCGCGGTCACGGCAGGCACCATCGTGGGCCTGCATCTTGGCCTGTATGCCCAGACGGTACTGCGCTGGTTGTATTTCCTGGTCAGCATGGCTGGCACGGCCATGGTCGCCACCGGCCTGGTGCTCTGGGTGGCCAAGCGGCGCCAGAAGCAGCCCAAGGGCGAGACGTTCTCGTTGCGTCTGGTCGATGCGCTCAATGCCGGCACCATCGGCGGCGTGTGCCTGGGAGTCGCGGTGTTCTTCCTGCTGAACCGGCTGCTACCGGTTGACCTCGCCCAGCATGCGCAATGGGAAGTCCGCGGCTTCTTCCTTTCGTGGGCATTCGGATTGGTCTATGCCTTCATCCGCCGCCGCGCCAAATGGCGCGACCTGATGGCCCTGACGGCAGCCGCCTTTGTGCTGGTGCCGCTGGTCAATGCGCTGAGCTCGCCGCGCCATCTGGGCCAATCCTTGCCGGCCGGTGATTGGGTCATGGCGGGCTTTGACCTGAGTTGCGTGGTCACGGGCCTGTTCTTTGCCTGGGTGGCCCGGCGCTGCGCCCGCCGCATGGCTGCACCTGTCCCACAACCCCGCCGCGCGCCGCGCGCGGCCATGGAGAGCTGAGCATGAATCTGATGGCCTTTTTCCTGGCCTTTGGCGGTTTTGCCGCCTTGAGCCTGGCGATGGAACGTCATTACGAAGACGCCTTTGACCGCACGCTGTCGCGCCCGCAGCAGCGGGCCTTGCGTGGCCTGGGTTCCGCAGCCCTGGGGTTGTCGCTTTGGGTTTGCGCGCTGGCCGATGGCTGGTCCTATGGCAGCATCCAGTGGATCGGCCTGCTGACGGCTGCCGGTCTGTTGTTGATCTGGATCCTGACCTATGCGCCCCGCCTGGCCTGGGGCCTGGGCGGAGCGGCGACCGGCGCTGCCTTGTTGCTGGCTGCCTTCGGTTGACACGTTACACTGCAAACTTGTTCCGTCCCTGCAGCTTACGTTACGTGCCATGACTACTCGCGTTCTTACTGGTATTACCACCACTGGTACTCCCCACCTCGGCAACTATGCGGGCGCTTTGCGTCCGGCGATCCGTGCCAGCACGCAGCCGGGGGCAGACGCCTTCTTTTTCCTGGCGGACTACCATGCGCTGATCAAGTGCGATGATCCGGCGCGCGTGGCCCGTTCGCGCCTGGAAATCGCCGCGACGTGGCTGGCCGCCGGCCTCGACCCCGAGAAAGTCACCTTCTACCGTCAATCGGATATTCCCGAGACCACGGAGCTGACCTGGCTGCTGACGTGCGTCACGCCCAAGGGCCTGATGAATCGCGCTCACGCCTACAAGGCCTCGGTGGACCAGAACAATGCCAAGGGCGTGGAGCCCGATGACGGCGTGACCATGGGCTTGTTCTCCTACCCGGTGTTGATGGCGGCGGACATCCTGCTGTTCAACGCCCACAAAGTGCCGGTCGGACGTGATCAAGTGCAGCATCTGGAGATGGCACGCGATATCGCCCAGCGCTTCAATCACCTCTACCAGGGGGATTTCTTCGTGTTGCCGGAGGTGCAGATCGAAGAGGATGTGGCGACCCTGCCGGGCCTGGACGGGCGCAAGATGTCCAAGAGCTACAACAACACGATTCCGCTGTTCGAGGGCGGTGCCAAGGCCTTGCGCGCGGCGGTTTCACGCATCGTGACCGATTCGCGCCAGCCAGGCGAGGCCAAGGATACCGAGGACTCGCATCTGTTCACGATCTACCGTGCGTTTGCGACGCCGGCCCAGACGGCGGCGCTGCGTGAGCAATTGCAGGCCGGCATGGCCTGGGGCGACGCCAAGAATGCGCTCTATGACGTGCTGGAAGCCATCGTGGCCCCCATGCGCGACAAATACGATGCGCTGATGGCCAACCCGGATCAGATCGAAGACATTCTTCAGGCCGGGGCGGTCAAGGCTCGTGAGCATGCCCGTCCCTTGATGGCCCGGCTGCGCGATGCCGTCGGCCTGTCGCGCCTGGGGTCGGCACCCGTGGCGGCTGCCGAGAGCAAGAAAACGTCGGCCAAAGGCGCGCGTTTCGTCAGTTTCCGCGAGCAGGACGGCAGCTTCCGCTTCCGTCTGCTGGCCGCCGACGGCACCGAATTGCTGGTCTCCAAACCGTTTGTCGATCCCAAGGCAGCAGGGACGGTGATCAAGCAGTTCCCGGAAGGTGAGGGCGGGCGGGCCGACCGCGGCGACGTCACCCGGGCGGGGGGGGGGGGCGCGCAGGCCTGCGCGGGGGTGGATGAAGTCCGCATCCGTATGGCGCTGGCCAGCCTGGCGGGCTGATCGTCTATCTCCCCGACCCCTGACAGCTGCCCGCGGGCAGCTGTTTTGATTTTTGGGCGGGTCGCGGCATTGCTAGGCGCGCGTTTCGGCGGTCCTTGCGAGCAGGCGCGCCGCAGGGCGCGCTTCGATTTCTTGAAGCCAGCGTTGCACGTGCGGGAACGGCCGCAGATCCAGCGTCAGTTCGCGCCAGGTGCGCAGCCAGGCAAAAGCCGCGATGTCGGCAATCCCATAGTCGGGCAATGCCAGGTAGGGGGAGACGGCCAGGCGAGTCTCGACCACTTGGTAGAGCCGCAGGGCCTCATCGCGGTAGCGGCCCAGTGCCTGGGCATTGATACGGTCCGTGCCGTGCAGGAACCACCATAGCTGGCCCAACATCGGGCCCAGGGAGGCGGCCTGGAAGTACAGCCATTGGCGCTGGGTCAGGCATTGTGCCTCGGTGGCGGGCAGCAGGTGACCGGTCCTGTGGCTCAGGTACTCCAGGATGGCGCAGGATTCGAAGACGGTCAGCCCGGCGTCGTGGTCCACCAGGACGGGGATCTTGCCATTGGGATTCAACGCAAGGAAGGCCGGCTGGTGCTGGTCGCCACGTCCCAGGTCGACATCTACCCGCTGGTAATCCAGCCCGGCTTCGGCCAGATAGAGCATGACCTTGTATCCGTTGGGGGTATCGGCGGTATAGAGGGTGATGGGGGACATGGGATTCCTTGTTGGTCATATTAATTGCAAATACAATGATTGCATATGCAATCGTATAGGGAGGAATGCGCACGATGCAAGTCCTCCGCCAACAGGAGTCCGACATGGAGTCGCAACCGTTTTCGATGCCAGGGGCGCGTACCGCCGCGCTGGCGTGCCTGCAATGGCTGGAGAGTGAGCCCTTGCGGGGAGAGTGTGCGTCAGTCTCGCCACGGGCTGCGCTGGGGGCGGTGGTACGGGCGTTGCAGCCGGCGCCGCCGCAAGCCGGCCCGGCCTGGGTGGTGCAGCCGGTCGGGTCCGGGCCGGGCCAGTCCAGCGCCTGGCCCTGGTGGCTGGGTGCCGGGCAGCCGCCCCGGCCCTTGTTGTATCTGTTGCGTGCCCGCTCGGTTGGCAGCCTGCAGGCCGGTCTGGCGGAAGCGGCCGGTCGGGGCATTTTCTGCAATGAGGCCGGTGCCTACGCCTCGCGTTGGGCAAGCGGTGTGCAGCCATCGATGCCGCTGTGGTTGGCCGGCCGCCCGGACGGCACCCCCTACGACCCGGCTTCGGGCGCGGAAATGCTGGTGTTGTTGCAGGCCGCCATCAGGGACCTCTATCTGGACGGTCTTGTGCGTTTTGTCTACCTATCCGCGCACGACCGGGGTGTGGTGGGTGAATGGTTGTCGCCGCGTCAGGCACGCCATGCCGTGCTCGGTATGTACCGTCTGCGCGGCCTGGGGCGGGCCCGGCCCGCTTGCCTGCGTCTGCTGGGCGCCGGCGATGCGCTGGCTGAGGTGCGCCAGGCTGCACGGCTGCTACGGCTGCAGCACGGTCTGGAGGTGGAGGTCTGGAGCTGCCCCAGCTATACCCGGCTTGCCCGTGATGCGGAAGCGGTGGCGGGCTGGAATCTGCTGCATCCCTTGGCGCGGCCCCGGATCTCCCATCTCGGGCGTTGCCTGGGGCAGGGCGATGCGCCCGTGCTGGCCGTGACGGGTTACCACGCCATCGTGGCCGGCCAGATCGGCGCCTATGTGCGCGCGCCCTTTACGGCGCTGGGCTCGGAGGACGGGGCCATCCCGAACCCCGCACCCGATGCCCGGCGGATCGCCGCAGCCGCCCTGGGCCTGCTGGGCGATCGCGGGGCGGCGGCTTATTCCGGCCGCATCTGAGAGGCGTGTATCACCTTCTCGTAGCGCTTCATTTCCTTCTCCAGATGGCGTGAGAACTGCTCTGGCGAACTCGCCACGACCTCGCCGCCCGCCTTGGTGATGCGATCCAGCGTTTCCGGTGCGCGCAGGACACCGACTGCACTGCGATTCAGGGCTTGCACGATGGGAGCCGGCAGGCCGGCCGGGCCGAACAGGCCGAACCAGTTGTCAGCCTCGAACTCTGGGTAGGTGGCGCCGAGCGTGGGCAAGTCTGGCAGCACGCGCGGGGCCTTTGGCGTGCTGGTGGCCAGGGCGCGCAGCTTGCCGGTTTCTATCATGGGCTTGACCGTGGCCAGCGTGGCGAAACATAAGTCGATATCGCCGGCCATCAGGGCGACGGTGCTGGGGCCGCCTCCTTTGTAGGGGATGGTGACGATATTCGCCCCGGCCTGTTGCTTGAGCATTTCGAGGGCCACCTGACTGGTGGTGCCGCTGCCGTTGTAGCCTCCGCTCAAGCCCTTGTCGTTGCGGTGAGACAGTGCGACCAGCTCTGCGACGCTTTGCACGGGCAGTTCCGCAGGCACCGTCAGGATCAGCGGCTCGGAGGCTGCCCAGATGACCGGCGTCAGGTCTTTGACCGGGTTGAGCTTGAACTTGTCGGCCATGAGGGTGGAGTTCACCGAGATCGATGCCGACGTGAACAGCAGGGTATAGCCATCGGCTTCCGATTGCATGACGCTGTTGGAGCCGATCATACCGCCCGCGCCTGGCCGGTTCTCGACAATGAAGGGTTGGCCGAAGTCCTGGCCGAAGCGCTGTGCCAGCAGCCTGGCGACGGCGTCGGTCTGGCCGCCAGGTGCCCAGGGAACAATCATGCGTACCGGCCGTTCGGGCCAGTCGGCTGCGCCGGCATACAGGGGAATCATTGCGAGCGCTGCGATGGCGCATAGCTTTCTGATCATGATTCAGTCTCCTCTTGGGTAAAAAACAGGTCGCTTCGTTATGTGCCCTGGCGCTCGAACAGACCGCGCGGTAGGGCTTGCGATTGAAGCTGTTCAACGGGGATCTGCACGGTCAGGTTCCAAAGCTGGCCGGCGGGCAAGGTGGACAGCGCCAAGGCATGGTTGAGAAAACGATCCTGTTCGGCAGGCGTGGCGTGCTCTGCGGCGAGGCTGCGGAACTTGGCGATGTAGTCGTCGCGTCCGAATGGCCGTGCGCCGCGCGGATGGGCGTCGGCAACCTCGATCTGGTCTTCAAGCACCGAGCCATCGGTAAAGGTAATGCGGACATGGCCGCCGAAAGCGCGGTGATCAGGATCGGGGTCGTGATAGCGGGCATCCCAGAAAGGGTCTTCGTGCGTGTGGATCTTGTGCCACAGCGCCACGGTATCGGGCCGCGCGGCACGTGCCGGGGTGTAGCTGTCCTTGTGATGCCAGCGACCGTCCTGCAGGGCCACGGCGAAGATGTACATCAGGCTGTGGTCGAGGGTTTCACGGCTGGCCTGGGGGTTGTATTTCTGCGGGTCGTTCGATCCGTTGCCGATAATGCGGTGGGTATGGTGGCTGGTATGGATGTCGATGTGTTCGACAGTGCTGACATCGGCGATCCGCGCACGCAAGCGAAAGGCGAGGTCAATCCAGGCCTGCGATTGAATCTCTGCCGAATAGGCTTTGGTGTAGGTTTCCAGAATGGCGCGCTTGGCGCCGCCACGGCGTGGCAGCGGCACCCGATAGTGAGCCTGCGGGCCATCCAGGATCCAGGCGATGAGGCTGTCGTCGCCTTCATAGATGGGGGTGGGCGAGGTTTCGCCGCGCATGGCGCGATCAATGGCTTCGACGGCGAGCTTGCCCGCGTGGGCGGGTGCGTAGGCTTTCCAGGAAGAGATCTCTCCCTTGCGCGATTGCCGCGTGGTCAGTGTGACGTGCACGATATGGTTGAGCGCCTGGAACAGGGTGTCTTGCGGCAGGCGCAGCATCGCACCGATGCCGGCGACCATGCCGGCGCCGATATGCATGAGGTGATCGACCCGGTGGGTATGCAGGGCGATCCCCTTGGTGAGCCCGCCGGAGATCTCATAGGCGGCAGCGATACCGCGCAGCAGGTCCGGGCCGCTGGCGCCGCACTGCTGGCCGACCGCCAAGATGGGCGCAATCATGTCGCCGGGGTGATTCATGTCGGCAGCCAGGAACGTGTCATGGAAGTCCAGCTCGCGCACAGCGGTGCCATTGGCCCACGCAGCCCATTCGCAGTGGACGCGCACATCGGCGGGCAGGCCATAGACCGTCGCCCCGCCAGGATGGCGGTGCGCCAGCGCCTGGGCGCGTGCATTGGCGACCGGCCGGCGCAGCAGACCGGCCACGGCCACGCCGGTATTGTCGATAACGCGGTTGATGATCATGGTGGTGACCGCATCGTCCAGCGGCGCGTCGTCCAGCGCGCAGCCGGCCAGCTTCCAGGCCAGCAATTGCTGGCGTGGCGGGGTCTGGGCGCTGGCGTGCACGTGCACGTCGTGCAATTCGATATCAGCGTCGGGCGAAGCAAAGGGATGGGTCATGGACTAGGCTCTCGTGGAAGGCGCATGGGCTGAGGGAATACAAAAAGCATAGGCGTCGCGTTGCGTGGCAAGTAGGCCCGGTGTGGCCATAGCGGTTATGAATTCCGTTCACACCCTGAAATGGGCTCCTACAATGAAATGGAAATTTCAGGAGCTGCCATGTTTGATCGCCTGGAGGATTTCCACGTGTTCGTGACGGTGGCCGAGAGCGGAAGCTTCTCGGCCGCCGCACGCGTACTCAACCTGTCCCCGTCGACCGTGAGCAAGCTCATCGCGAGGCTGGAGAAGCGTTTCAACGTGCGCGCTTTCGATCGCAGTACCGCCTCGGCCGTGCTGACCAGCGAGGGGGAGATCTATCTTGATTACATCCGGCGCGTGATCGATGCCGCAGCCGACCTCGACGGTCTGGCCGAAAACCTGGAGCGCGCCCCGCATGGCACCGTCCGGGTGCATGCTTCGTTGTCGTTTGCACGTTCGCAGATTGCGCCGCTGCTGCCGGAGTTCGTACAGCGCTTTCCCGATGTCGAGCTGGTATTCCGTGTGGCTTCGCGTTTCGCCGGGCTGACCAATGACATGGATGTGGCGGTGTGGTTCGGTGCAATCACCGATTCTTCACTGATCGCGCGCAAGATCGCGGTCAGCCGCCGCATCCTGTGCGCCACGCCGGCCTATGTGGCCGCCCATGGCGAGCCGCGCACGCCAGCCGATCTGGCGCGTCACGAACTGCTCTCGTATTCGATCCCGGGCAGGGAGTCGTGGCCGTTCATGCAGGATGGCCGGGTGCGTACGATTCCTGCGCGCTACCGAGTATCTGCCGATCTGGGAGATCTGCTCTATCAGATGACGCGCCAGGGCATGGGTATCGCGCGCCTGCCGGAATTCATGGTCGCGCAGGACTTCCGTTCAGGCACCCTGCAGCCACTGCTGGAAGATTTCTGCTTTCCCGAGCCGATCTATGCGATCTACCGGTCGCGACGTCACTTGAGCGTGCGTATCCGCGCCTTCATCGACTTCCTGGCAGAGTCCATGGGGCAGGCGCCCTGGAACCTGGATCATCGCGGGGGCGTGCAATGATGCGCGAAGCTAGCGGTTCTTTTCCGTGCCTGCGCGGGCGGCGGCTGCGCTGCGGTTGAGGGCCGCGGCCAGGGCGCGTTGCAGGTCTGCCGGGAACTCGGCCAGGAAAAGCTCGGCCACGGTGGACTCATAGACTTTCCACATTTTCTTGCGCAGGGCCCGGCCTTCTTTGGTGATCGAGGCGAAGGCGGCGCGGCCGTCCTCAGCGCTGCGGCTGCGCGTGACCAGGCCTTCCTGCTCCAGTCGGTCGATCAGGCGGGTGAGGTTATAGCGTTCGATGGCCAGGGTGTCTGCCAGCTCATGCATGCGGCGGGTGCCGTCCGGCCCGCTTTCCAGGCCCCAGAGGGCGTCATACCAGGCGTAGCCGGGCAGGCCGGCGGCGGCCAGGCGGCGCTCGATCTCGCGGATCATGATGCGGTGCGTGCGTACGAATGCGTACCAAAGATCAGGCTCTTTCGCCGTCATCACACTGTTCCTGTTGCATTGCGGGTGGCATCCGGGATTCTAGCGCAGTCCATTTGATTGCAAATGCTATGATTGCAATTGCAACTCTATGGGTGGATGATCTTCCTATGACGAGTTTGCCCCGGCCGCCTCGAATGACGGCCCGTGATGACCCCCCGTCTTTTCCAGGAGAAATGCCATGAACCCGCCCCTCGTCTTGCCCGATGTCGACCCCCAGGAAACACGGGAGTGGTTGGAGGCGCTGGAAGCCGTGGTGGCTGCCGAAGGCCGCCCGCGCGCCCATTACCTCATCGATCAGCTGACCGATTTCGACGCCCAGCGCCATGGGGATCTGCATGGGCGTGTGACCACCGCCTACGTCAATACGATCGGTCGAGCCCATCAACCCGCCTATCCTGGCGATCTGGCGCTGGAAACGCGCCTGAACGCCTACATCCGCTGGAACGCCATGGTGATGGTGCTGCGTGCGGGCAAGCACTCGAACGTGGGTGGGCATATCGCCACCTATCAGTCGGCTGCGGTCCTTTATGACGTGGGTTTCAATCATTTTTTCCGCGGCCGCACCGAGCACTACGGGGGTGACATGGTCTATATCCAGGGCCACTCGGCACCAGGCATCTACGGCCGCGCCTACCTCGAAGGGCGCATTACCGACGCCCAGTTGGATAATTTCCGGCGTGAGGCCGGGCGCGATGGCCTGTCTTCCTATCCCCATCCCCGGTTGATGCCGGATTTCTGGCAATTCCCGACGGTGTCGATGGGCCTGGGGCCGCTGACGGCCGCCTACCAGGCGCGTTTCATGCGCTATCTGGAATATCGTGACCTGCTGGCGCATCAAGGCCGCAAGGTCTGGGCTTTCCTGGGCGATGGCGAGATGGACCAGCCCGAGTCCCTGGCGGCGATTTCCCTGGCCGGGCGCGAGCGGCTCGATAACCTGATCTTCGTGGTCAACTGCAACCTGCAGCGGCTGGATGGCCCGGTACGCGGTAACGCCAAGATCGTGCAGGAACTGGAGGGCACGTTCCGGGCCGCCGGCTGGAATGTGATCAAGGTGCTGTGGGGCAGCGGCTGGGATGCCTTGCTGGAGCGCGATGGCACCGGTCTGCTGCGCCAGCGCATGATGGAATGCGTCGACGGCGAATACCAGACCTTCAAGTCACAAAGCGGCGCCTATGTGCGCGAGCATTTCTTTGGCAAGTATCCCGCGTTGCTGGAGCTGGTGGCGCATCTGTCGGATGACGACATCTGGGCGCTGACCCGAGGCGGCCATGATTTCGAGAAAGTCTATGCCGCCTATGCGGCCGCTTCACGCAAGACGGGCTGCCCCAGTGTGGTGCTGGTCAAGACGGTCAAGGGCTTCGGTATGGGTGAGGCCGGTGAGGGCCAGAACATCAACCATCAGCTCAAGAAAATGAGCGCCGATGCCGTGCGTGCCTTTCGCGACCGCTTCGACCTGCCGGTACCGGACGATCAGCTTGAGGAAATGCCGTATCTGAAACCGGACCCCGACAGCCCCGAAGGGCGTTACTTCGCCGCGCCCCGCGCCGCGCTGGGCGGCTATGTGCCGGCGCGTGTCGCCAAGGTGGCGCCGTTGGCGGTGCCGCCATTGGAAGCGTTCGCCACCCAACTCAAGGACAGCGGCGAGCGCGGGGTGTCCACCACCATGTCTTTCGTGCGCATCCTGACCACGCTGCTCAAACACCCGGAGCTGGGCAAGCTGGTGATTCCCATCGTGCCGGATGAGTCGCGCACCTTCGGCATGGAGGGGCTGTTCCGTCAGATCGGCATCCACTCCTATCTGGGGCAGCTGTATACGCCGCAGGATGCCGGGCAGTTGAGTTACTACAAAGAAGCCAAGGACGGGCAGATTTTGCAGGAGGGGATCAACGAGTCCGGGGCGATTGCCTCATGGATTGCGGCAGGTACGGCTTACAGCAATCACGGCGTGGCCGCGATTCCTTTCTATATCTTCTATTCGATGTTCGGGTTGCAGCGGGTGGGGGACCTGGCCTGGGTCGCTGCCGATGCCCGCACGCGCGGCTTTCTGTTGGGCGCGACTTCCGGGCGCACCACCCTGATGGGGGAGGGCTTGCAGCACGACGACGGGCACAGCCATGTCTTGTCGTCGGTGATTCCGAATTGTCTTTCCTATGACCCCACCTATGCCTATGAGTTGGCCGTCATCATCCAGGATGGCCTGCGCCGCATGTATGCGGAGCAGGAGGATATCTACTATTACATTACCCTGCTGAACGAAAATTATCCCAATCCGGCGCTGCCGGCGGGCAGCGAAACCGGCATCCTCAAGGGCTTGTACTTGCTGCGTGCCGCCGGCGAAGGCGCGTCGCAGGCGCCGCGCGTGCAGCTCATGGGCAGCGGCGCAATCCTGCTCGAGGTGATCGCCGCTAGTGAAATGCTGGCCCATGATTTCGGTGTGCAGAGCGATGTCTGGAGCGCCACCAGCCTGACCGAGCTGCGCCGCGACGGCCTGGTTGCCGAACGCTGGAACCTGCTGCATCCTCAGGACGAGCCGCGGGTTCCCTATGTGCAGCAGTGTTTGCAGACGCATCCTGGGCCGGTGGTGGTGGCGACGGACTACATGAAAATCGTGGCGGACCAGATCCGGCCGTTCGTCCCGGGGCGCTTCGTGGCCCTGGGTACCGACGGATTTGGTCGTTCGGATACGCGGGAATCGTTGCGCAGCTTTTTCGAAGTCGATCGCCGCTTCATTGCTCTGGCTGCCCTCAAGGCACTGGCCGATGATGGCGTGATCGCGCGCCAGCGCGTGAGCGAAGCGATGCAACGCTATGACATCGATCCAGGCAAAACCGACCCGGCACGCGTGGGGTAAACGGGCTTGCCCGGCGCCGTGACGGCCTGCTTGAGCCAGCCTTGCTATGATCGCTGCCGGACGGGGACAGATCCCTGTCCGGTTTCACGGCTCATTCGATCAGGAAGGCGATGCACACGATGGACAACGACCCCGCGCGCGGTGGCGTCAGATGGCTGCTGAGAGCCGAAGGGTTGTGCGTGTTGGGTATTGGCTTGCTGGTCTATGCCGAGCATGGCGCGGGTTGGCCCTTTTTTGTGGTGGGGTTCCTGCTGCCGGACTTGACGTTGCTGGGTTATCTGGCCGGCCCGCGCGTGGGGGCCTGGCTATACAACAGTGCCCACTCTTACGTGGGGGCCATGCTGTGCCTGGCCGCGGGGGTATGGTCGGCCGCGCCCTGGGTGATCGCCGCCGGATGGGTCTGGGTTTGCCATATCGGCTTTGATCGCATGCTGGGTTACGGCCTGAAGTATGGCCAGGGCTTTCGCTATACCCATCTGGGAAAGATCGGCCGCGGCACGGCTGCGCGGCCCTGAGCCAGCCCAGATGCAAACGCCCCACGCAGAACCCGTTCTGCGTGGGGCGTTTCGTTTGGCGCTGGCGTGATTAGCGCTTCAGCTTGGCAAAGGCGTCGGCCATGGCGCTGTTGGCCGGCGAGCCTTGGCGGCCCCCCTGCTCGTTGCCACGGCGTTGCGAACGATCGTTGCCGTTGCGGGTGCCACCGGCCGGCGCCGAACTGCGGCGTTGCTGCGGTTCCGCGCTGTCGTTCAGGCGCATGGTGAGGGCCACGCGCTTGCGCTGCACATCGACTTCGAGCACCTTGACGGAGACCGTCTGGCCCACCCGCACGACGTCGCGCGGGTCTTTGACGAACTTCTCGGCCAGCGCCGAGATGTGTACCAGGCCGTCCTGGTGCACGCCGATGTCGACAAAGGCGCCGAAGTTGGCGACGTTGGTCACCACGCCTTCGAGCACCATGCCGGGGTGCAGGTCGTTGAGGGTTTCGACGCCTTCCTTGAACTGGGCGGTCTTGAACTCGGGACGCGGGTCGCGGCCAGGTTTTTCCAGTTCGCTGAAAATGTCGCGCACCGTCGGCAGCCCGAAGCGCTCGTCGGTGAAGTCTGCCGGCGAGACCCCTTTGAGTGCTTCGCGTTGGCCGATGATCTGGCGCACGTCGGCCTTGATGCGTGCCACGATGCGCTCGACCACCGGGTAGGCCTCCGGGTGCACCGACGAGGCATCCAGCGGGTTGTCGCCATTGGGGATGCGCAGAAAGCCGGCAGCCTGCTCAAAGGCCTTGTCGCCAAAGCGCGGCACGCTGCGCAGCTGTTCTCGCGTGGGGAAGGCGCCGTTCTCGTCACGCCAGGCGACGATGTTCTTGGCCAGGGAATTGTTCAGGCCCGAGACCCGCGCCAGCAGGGCCGCCGAGGCGGTGTTGACGTCCACTCCCACCGCGTTCACGCAGTCTTCGACCACGGCATCGAGGGAGCGGGCCAGCTCGCGCTGGTTGAGGTCGTGCTGGTATTGACCCACGCCGATGGCCTTGGGATCGATCTTGACCAGTTCGGCCAGCGGATCCTGCAGGCGGCGGGCGATGGACACGGCACCGCGCAGGGTGACGTCCAGGTCCGGGAATTCGAGCGCGGCCACTTCCGAGGCCGAGTACACCGAGGCACCGGCTTCGGAGACCACCACGCGGGTGAGCGACAGCTCGGGGAACTGGCTCATCATGTCGGCGACCAGCTTTTCGCTTTCGCGCGAGGCGGTGCCGTTGCCGATGGCGATCAGTTCGACCTTGTGGCGTGCACACAGCGCGGCCAGCGTATTGATGGTGCCCTTGCGGTCCATGCGCGGCTCGAAGGGGTAGACCGTGGCGGTGTCGACCACCTTGCCCGTGCGGTCGATCACGGCCACCTTGCAGCCCGTGCGGATACCGGGGTCCAGGCCGAGCACGACCTTGGGGCCGGCCGGCGCGGCCAGCAGCAGGTCTTTCAGGTTGGCGGCGAACACGCGGATGGCCTCGGCCTCGGCTTGTTCGCGCAGACGCCCGAAGAACTCGGTTTCAAACGCCGTGAGCAGCTTCACGCGCCAGGTCCAGCGGCAGACCTCACCCAGCCAGCGAGCGCGCGGCGCGGCGTCCAGGGCAAACAGGCCGTTGCCCAGCTTGAGGAAGGCGGCGATACGGCTCACGCAAGGATGGGGCAGTTGCGCTTCGAGCTCTTCCTGCAGGCCCACGCGCAGTTCCAGCACGCCTTGCTGGCGGCCACGCATCAATGCCAGCACGCGGTGCGAGGGGAGGGTGCGCAGCGGTTCGTTGAAGTCGAACCAGTCGCGGAAATTGGCCCCTTCGTTTTCCTTGCCGTCGACCATCTTGGAGTACAGCAGACCGGTGCTCCAGAGATGCTCGCGCAGGTCGGCCAGCAGGTCGGCGTTTTCGGCAAAGCGTTCGGCGAGGATGTCGCGCGCGCCGTCCAGCGCGGCCTTGGCATCCTCGATCTTGGCTTCCGGATTGAGATACTGCGCGGCAAGCACAGCAGGATCGCAGGACGGGTCTGCCAGGATGGCGTCAGCCAGCGGCTCCAGCCCGGCTTCGCGTGCGATCTGAGCCCGCGTGCGACGCTTGGGCTTGTAGGGCGCGTACAGGTCTTCCAGGCGCTGCTTGGTTTCGGCGCTGGCGATTTCCTGTTGCAGTTCGGGGGTCAGCTTGCCTTGCTGGTGAATCGATTCCAGGATGGCGATGCGACGCTCTTCGAGCTCGCGCAAATAGGAAAGGCGGACCTCCAGGGTACGCAGCGCGCCGTCGTCCAGGCCACCGGTGGCTTCCTTGCGGTAGCGCGCGATGAAGGGCACGGTGGCGCCGTCGTCCAGCAGATCCACGGCCGCGGCGACCTGGCTGGCGCGCACCGCGAGTTCGGTGGCCAGTTGTTCGATGATGCGGGCGTGATCAACAACGCCCGGCGCGGCGTTCGTGAGAGCGGAAGTTTCAGACATCTCGATACGTCGACAAGGGAAAAAGAAGGGTCAGCAAGGGCCGGATTGTGCCATAAGCGATTCCGGCGCCGCGGACCCGGGATGCGGGTTCGGTCAAAGGGAGCCGGCGCACGGCACAAGTCGCGGCGCGTTAATATGGCGTCCAATTTAGCGCATGTCACCCCGAATGCTGGACCTGGATATTTCAGAATTTTTCGACGCCGATGGCCCGCTGGCCAAAGCCATGCCGGGCTATCGCCCGCGTCACGCGCAGGTAGCGCTGGCGCAAGCCATCGAAAGCGCCATGGCCGATCGTGCCACGCTGGTGGCCGAAGCCGGCACCGGCACGGGTAAAACCTGGGCCTACCTGGTGCCCGCCATCGTGCAGGGAGGCAAGGTGCTGGTCTCGACCGGCACCCGGACCCTGCAGGACCAGCTCTACGCGCGAGATCTGCCCAAGGTGCGTGCAGCCCTGGGCGCGCCGGTGACGGCCGCGCTGCTCAAAGGGCGTGGCAACTATCTTTGCCATTACCATTTGGAACGTCTGCAGGGCGATGACCGCGCCCTGAAATCGCGCAGTGAAGTCGCCCAGCTGCGTCAGATCCAGGTCTTCGCCGGCGTCACCAAAACCGGTGACCGTGCCGATCTGGCACAGATCCCCGAGGATGCCGATATCTGGCAGCGCGTGACCTCGACGCGCGAAAACTGCCTGGGCCAGGAGTGTCCGCGCATCCGCGACTGCTTCGTGGTCAAGGCCCGCCGGCAGGCCCAGGAGGCCGACATCGTGGTGGTTAACCATGCCCTGTTCATGGCGGATCTGGTGTTGCGCGAAGAAGGGGTGACGGATCTGTTGCCCGAGGTCGACACGGTGGTGTTCGACGAGGCGCATCAGTTGCCCGATACCGCCACGCGCTTTCTCGGTAGCAGTGTCTCGACCCATCAGTTGCTGGATTTCGCCCGTGCCCTGGAGGCTGCCGGCCTGGCGCAGGCGCGCGAGGCCGCCAAGTGGAGCGATGTGGGCCGCCAGGTCGAGACAGCCGCCCGCGAGTTACGTCTGGCCTGTGCGGCGCTGGAGCACTTGCCGGGCCGCAAGGCCACCTTCGAGGCGATCCCGGAGCCTGAAACCTTCGATGCCGCGTTGGCCCAGCTGCGCCAGGTGCTGGAGGCGGCCACCCGGGCCTTGACCCAGGTGGCCGAGAAGCATCCGGATCTGGCCACTGTTGCCCGCCAGGGTGCCGACCTGTGCCTGAAACTGGGGCGCTGGTCGCTGCCGGCCCGCCATGGGCACGGTGACGAGGGCTGGGGCGAGGACATCTATGCGCCGGCTGATGAGCCCGCTGATGCGCTGATGGAAAGCCTGGCCACGCAGGAGGCTGCGGCCTGGAGCGGGCCGGCCGTGCGCTGGGTCGAGCAGGGGCAGCACCATGTGCGTTTGCATGCCGCGCCCTTGTCAGTGGCGCAGGCGTTTTCACGCTATCGCAAGGGCGGGCAGGCCTGGGTGCTGACCTCGGCCACCTTGTCCGTGCAGGGCGACTTTGGCCACTTCACGCGCCAGCTGGGTCTTAACGATGCCCGCACGGGACGCTGGGAGTCGCCGTTCGATTATCCCTCGCAGGGGCTGCTCTTCGTGCCCCAGGGCATGCCCGAGCCGCAGTCGCCGCAGTTCATGCAGCGTTTCGTCGACAACCTGCTGCCCTTGCTGGAGGTCAATCCGGGCGGTGCGCTGGTGTTGTGCACTACCTTGCGTGCCGTCGAGCGGGTGGCGCAACTGCTGGGCGAGGCCTTCGAGCAGGCCGGCCATGAGTGGCCGTTGCTCAAGCAAGGCCAATCCACCCGGCGCGATCTGCTGGAGCGCTTCGCGCGCCTGGAGCACCCGGTGCTGGTGGGCAGCGCCAGTTTCTGGGAAGGGATAGACCTGCCCGGTGACATGCTGACGCTGGTGGCCATCGACAAACTGCCTTTCGCGCCACCGGACGATCCGGTGATCGAGGCGCGTCTGCGTGCCTGCCGCGCCGAGGGCGGCAATCCCTTCGCCGAGTATCAGTTGCCCGAAGCCGCCATCTCGCTCAAGCAGGGAGCCGGCCGGCTCATCCGCACTGAGACCGACTGGGGCGTGTTGATGGTGGGGGATCCCAGGCTGGTCGAAAAGCCCTATGGCAAGCGCCTGTGGCGCGGCCTGCCGCCGTTTGCACGGACCCGCGATATCGGCGCGGCGCTGGCCTTCTACCGCCAGCACGGCAGCGAGGACTGAGCCAGGCCGTCTCCGGCTGGCTGGTTTATAGTCGACCAGAACTCGTGCGAGGCGGCCGCGGCACAGCAGGGCGGCCCCCGGGCGTTCGTTCGTGGACCGGCGCAGACCGGCATCGACTACGACTTGGAGACAGGGCATGCAGGATAGGCAGCAACGGGTCGCGGCCAGCTTCGGCGCGCAAGGCCTGATGAGCACATTGGGCGCGACGCTGGCTTTCGTCGGCGATGGCGAGGTGCATATCGCATTGCCGTTTTCCCAGCGCTTGTCCCAACAGCATGGTTTTGTGCATGCAGGAGCCATCACCAGCGTGGTCGACAGCGCCTGCGGCTACGCGGCGCTTACGCAGGCGCCTGTCGGTTGCGAGATCGTGACGGCGGAGTTCAAGATCAATTTCATGCGCCCGGCACTGGGCCGGCATTTCCTGGCCGTAGGCAAAGTGCAGAACGCGGGCCGATCGCTCACGGTGTGCACGGGGGAAGTGCGCGCTTTCAGTGCCGACAAGCCAGGCTACAAAGTCGTCGCCCTGATGCAGGCAACCCTGGTCAACGTGGCGGCTGAGGCGCGCTGAGGCGGCAGAAACGATTTCGCCGCCGCCCGCCCCGGCCCCCGGGGGGGACGGAGCCGGCGGCGGCGAATCCGCCGCGCAGGACGTCGATCAGCGGAATTGGAAGGGATTCCACCAGCTCTTGTCGTCCTTGAAGCCTTCTTTCTTGAGCTTGCTGTTGGGGAAGTTGCTGTCCAGCACCCGCCCGGTATCGTCCTTGAGCTCGGTCATCTTCAGCTTGTCATAGGACAGCCACATGATGTAGAGCGCCTCTTCGGTGGCAGGCGCGCCCTCGAAGTCGGTGATCACGGTCTGGGCGCGATTGATGGCAGCCAGATAGGCGCCGCGGGTGTAGTAGTAGCGCGCCACATGCACTTCGTTCATGGCGATGGCGTTGACCAGCCAGGTCATGCGCTTCTCGGC
>JAEWJD010000087.1 GCA_023386765.1 Pseudomonadota bacterium
GCCGCCCACGCCGACATCTTCGTGACGGCCACCGGCAACTACCATGTCATCACGCGCGAGCACATGGCGGCCATGAAAGACCAGGCCATCGTTTGCAATATCGGCCACTTCGACAACGAGATCGACGTCGCCTCGATCGAGAAAGACTGCCAGTGGGAAGAGATCAAGCCGCAGGTCGATCACGTCATCTTCCCCGACGGCAAACGCATCATCCTGCTGGCCAAGGGTCGTCTGGTGAACCTGGGTTGCGCGACCGGGCACCCGTCGTTCGTCATGTCGTCGTCGTTCGCCAACCAGACCATTGCGCAGATCGAACTGTTCACGCGCAATGAAGCCTACACCAGCGGTCAGGTCTACGTGCTGCCCAAGCACCTGGACGAAAAGGTCGCCCGCCTGCACCTGAAGAAGCTGGGCGTGCAACTGTCGACGCTGTCGCCGGCCCAAGCGCAGTACATCGGCGTGCCGGTCGAAGGGCCCTTCAAGCCGGCCCACTACCGCTACTGATGGATGTAGCATAGGGGTGGTCTGAGGGCTGCCCCTTTTCACAGGAGATCGATATGGCATTGCTTCTAGTCTGGATCCTGAATGCTGTGGCGCTGCTTGCCGTGGCCTACCTCTTGCCCGGCATCACGGTGGCAAGCTTCGGCTCGGCACTGATCGCCGCGCTGGTGCTGGGTTTGCTGAACATGCTGGTCAAGCCCGTGCTGGTGGTGCTGACCCTGCCTATTACCGTCGTCACGCTCGGTCTCTTCCTGATCGTCCTGAATGCGCTGTTGTTCTGGCTGGCGGGCTCCATCCTGCGCGGTTTCCAGGTCAGCGGCTTCTGGTGGGCCGTGGCGGGCGCGATTCTGTACAGCATCATCGCCGGCCTGCTTTCCAAACTCATACCTTGATGACCCAAACCTCTTCCCCTGCGTTCAGCCTGGAGTTCTTCCCGCCGCGTGACATCGCGGCGCAGGAGCGACTGGTGCGTGCGGCCAAGCAGATGCTGGCCATTCAGCCGCGCTATGTCAGCGTGACCTTCGGCGCGGGCGGCTCCACCCGCGCCGGCACGGCCGAAACGGTGCGTACGCTGACCAATATGGGCTGCGATGCTGCGCCTCATCTGTCGTGCATCGGCGCCTCGCGCGGCCAGCTGCGCGACATCCTGGCGCAATACCGCGAGGCGGGCGTGCGCCGCGTCGTGGCGTTGCGCGGCGACCTGCCCTCGGGCATGGGCGGTGATGCCGGCGAATTGCGCTATGCGGTCGAACTGGTGCGCTTCATCCGCGAGGAAACCGGCGACTGGTTCCACATCGAAGTGGCAGCCTATCCGGAAATGCACCCGCAGGCCCTCAGCCCGACGGCTGACCTGAACCACTTCGTGGCCAAGGTCCAGGCAGGTGCCGATGCGGCCATCACGCAGTATTTCTTCAATCCCGATGCCTATTTCGATTTCGTCGAACGGGCCCGGGCGCGTGGCGTAACCATCCCCATCGTGCCGGGCATCATGCCCATCACCAACTACAGCCAGCTGTCGCGGTTTTCCGAGATGTGCGGGGCCGAGCTGCCGCGCTGGATCCGCCTGCGCCTGGCCGAGTTTGGCGATGACAAGGCCTCGATCCGCGCGTTCGGCCAGGATGTCGTGACCGAGCTGTGCCAGAACCTGCTGGACAACGGCGCGCCAGGCTTGCACTTCTATACGCTCAACCAGTCGGAAGCGACCATGGGCATCTGGAATAACCTGCAGCGCTGAATGCCCGCCGGCTTCGGGCCGGCGTCTGCCTGACGGCCACCCTTGCGGGTGGCCGTTTTCGTTGGGCTCGCGCGGGCTGTCCGGTCGTCTGGTTGCGACAGAATGCGGATGGTTTTTCGCCGTGGGCCGTCAGGAAAGGGAGACCGCCGGCGACTCTGGAGGTAGCGCCGATGGCGGCGTCCTTTTCCGGAGTTTTTCCATGTCCCGTTCCTCTCCCATCCTGTCCCTGCACACCGTTGCCGCGCTGGCTGCCGGTCTGCTCGCCACGGCAAGCGTCACGGCCAATGCTGCCGACCAGCGTTGCGGCGCAGGCACCTGCGGTAAGAAAACCGTCCAGGACGATGCCGCCAAGATGGCGCCTCAAGGCAAGAAGAAAAAAGACGAGAAAAAGGCCCAGCAGACCACCCCGGCGCCCGCAGCCGCGAGCACGCCCGAAGCCAGTTGCGGGGCCAAGGACGCCAGTTGCGGCAAGAAGGATGCCGCGTGCAGCAAGAAGCCGGACGCCTCGTGATCGGCCTGGGCTATCGGCGTGAGATGGCAGACTGGGATCTGTCTGCCATCGACGCGGACTTCTTCGAGGTCGCTCCCGAGAACTGGTTGCGGCGCGATCGCGCACCTTTGCATCGCCTGCGTGCACGGGGGTGTCCGATCGCCCTGCACGGGGTGTCACTAAGTCTCGGGGGCACGCGCGCCGTCGACGCAGCCTTCCTGAAATCGGTGCGCGCCCTGATGGACGAGCTGCAAGCCGAGCACTACTCCGATCACCTGGCTGCCAGCGGTGACGCCCATCAGCTCTATGACCTGTTTCCGATCCCCTTCACGCGGGCACAGGCGCTGCGGGTGGCCGGGCGTATCAGGCAGGTCCAGGACATCCTGGGGCAGCGCATGGCGATCGAGAACACCACCTGGTACACCAACATCGGCGACCTGAGCGAAGCCGACTTCCTGGCGGAAGTGGCCGAGCGCGCCGACTGCCGCATCCTGCTGGACCTCAACAACATCGATGTCAACCACAAGAACCATGGCGGGCACGATATCGAGGCGTTCCTGGCGCGCATTGACCTCGCGCGGGTCAGCTACCTGCATGTGGCGGGCCATGAGTTCGACGCGCGCTTCGGCCTGTTCATCGATACCCACAGCCGGCCGGTGGCACCCGCCACGCTGCAGCAGGCACGCCACCTGAACCAGGAGCACGGGCTGCCGGTCTTGCTGGAGTGGGATCACGACCTGCCGGGGCCGCAGGCCCTCAACCGGGAGTTGGCATGTCTGCGGGCTTTTTCGACTACGTGAGGGGGCGCAGCGAAACCATCCCTGCCGGCTATGACCCGGCCGGCATGCGGGCCTATCGCCATCTGGTCTATGTGGGTGTCAGCCAGATGCTCGACGGTGCCTTTCCGGCCTTGCGCGGCGGGCTGGGCGAAACCGCCTGGCGGTTGTTGATCAAGGCGTTCATCCGGCAGTCTGCCTGGAGCTCGCCCTACTACGGAGATCTATGCGATGCGTTTCTTGAGTTCGTTGCGCGCGAAAGTCGATGAGGCCGGCCTGGGCCTGCTGTTGTTGCGGCTGTGGGTCGGCGCCGAGTTCCTGCGTGCGGGCTGGGTCAAGCTCGCAGGCGGCTGGCGGGCCCCGGACTGGTTTCGTGAACTGCCCTTTCCCTGGCCGCAATCCTGGCTGGCCGCCGATTTCAACTGGGTGGCAGCCGGGGGCCTGGAGATCGTGTCCGGCTTGGCCCTGATCCTCGGGATGGGCGTGCGCGGGGCCGCGGCCGTACTGCTTTACGTGGTGTATGTGGCGGTGGCGGCCGTGCATTTCGATCTTGGCTGGGCAGGCTGGGACCAGATCGAGACCGAGGACGGTCAGGGGTTCAAGGTGCCGCTCATGCTGGCCCTGATGTTGCTGGTGTTGTTGACGCAGGGTGGCGGCCGCTATGGCCTGGGCCGCCTGTGCCGCGTCCGCTGCAAGCGTGATGGATAGTGCCGGCGCCTGGGAGGCCGAGACGCTGGTGCGCTGGCGTGAGCCGATGCTGCGTTTCGCCCGCCTGCACCTGCCCTCGCCCGAGGAGGCCGAAGACGCGGTGCATGATACGTTGCTGGCCGTGCTGGCCAGCCATCCGGCCGCTGGCGATCCACGCCGTTATCTGTTCGGCGTGCTGCGGCACAAGATCATCGATCGTTTGCGGGCCCGCTACCGGGCTCCGGTGGCCCTGCCCGATGACGAGGCGCTGGATGCCTTGCTCTTTACCGCGGGCGGGCACTGGGCGCCGGGGATGGCGCCGGCACCGTGGCGCGGGCCTGAAGATGATGCCCGCACGCGGGAATTCTTCGACCTGCTGGATGCCTGCGTGCACCGTCTGCCGCCGCATCAGGCACAGGTGTTCAGCATGCGCATGTTCCTGGAGTGCGAGGCCCCCGAGATCTGCCGTGTGCTGGGGCTCTCGCGCAGCGCCTACTGGCAGTGCCTCAGCCGGGCCCGCAAGCAGTTGCAGGCCTGTTTGAGTGAGTACGGTTTAAGCGGGGAGGGGCGCGCATGAAATGCCGCGACTATGTGTTCGGCCTGACATCCGGGCAATGGGACCGCGCGGCCTGGCCGCTGCGGCTGGCTGGCGGCCTGCATCGCATGATGTGCATGCGCTGCAGGCGTTTCAGTGCCAATGACGCGCGCCTGCTGGCACTGGCCGCCCGTTACCGCGGCTGGCTGGCCGGCGAGCAGGACGCGCCGCCGGCCATCGGCGATTAACGCAGGGTGTGCGAGAACACCTTGGCGCTGCCGGCCGGGGCGCCGCCGGTCTCCAGCGGGGCGGTGGGCACCCAGCCGGCCGGCGTGAGCACGGCGGCCAATTGCACGTCGTGGGATGCCGGTTGATAGTCTTCGGGCAGCAGGCCCTCTTCCCAGGCGATGCCGATGGCGATATAGGGGTGGCCAGCCTGGTTCATGGCCGCCAGCGTGCGGTCATAGTAGCCCCCGCCGTAGCCCAGGCGATCTGCCTCGGGCGTATAGCCCAGGGTGGGCACGAGCACCACATCGGGCATCACTTCGGTATTGCCGGCGGGGACTTCGATGCCGTAGGTGCCGGCCTCCATGGGGGTGTCCGGCGTCCAGGGACGGAACACCAGCGCAGCGTCGCGCTCACGCACCACCGGCAGGCAGACCGTCAGGCCGGCTTCCTCGACCCATTGTTCCAGTAGCGGACGCAGATCAGGCTCGTCATCCATGGGCCAGTAGGCGGCGATGGTCTGCAGGCGGCGGCCCTGCGCCTCGGCACGTTCGCGTGCGACATTCAGCCAGGTGAACAGGCGCCCGCGCATCAGCAGTGCGCCCCGGCTGCGTTGGCTCAAGGGCAATTCACCGCGTTCTTGGCGTAATCGCACCCGCAGCGCGTCTGCGGTATTCTCTTCAGTATTTCTGGTCTGCATGCAGGCTGGCTGTTAAAGCGGTAAGGAATGAAGGGGCGGACGATGAAGCCGACGACTTTTGCGGGGCGTCAATCCCAACGGTATCAGAATTCCGGCGGCTTGGCCGGGGCAGGGGGCTGCAGGGTGCCGTGGCGCGGCTTGTTGCCTTTGCTGGCCTTGCTGGTGGCGGCCTGTGCGCCGGTCGATGCGCAACAGCGCGCTGCCGTGGCGGCGTCCCCCGTTTCGGCCGCCCCATCGCTGTCGCCGGTGCATCGCGCCGACCCGGTGGCGCGCGAGGGGTTGCCTGCGGCGGCGCCCGGCGCGGCCCGGGTGGCTGTGGTCGAGGCCCGCGAGGCCATGAACCGCAAGCAGTGGTCGGCGCTGGGCCTGCTTGCGCCCCAGGCGCAAGGCGATCTGCTGGGGGCCTATCCCGAATACTGGTTGCTGCGCTACCAGTTGACGCAGCCCAGGACGCAACGCCCCGACAAGGCCTTGCAGCGCTTTCTGTCGGCCAATGCCGGCAGCTATCTCGAAAACCGTTTGCGTACCGATTGGATGCTGGCCGCGGCGCGCAGCGGCGATTTCGATACGGTCCGCCGGCTGGGTAATGTGAAGTTGCCCAGTGCCCAGGTGCAGTGCGCCCAGCTCAACGGGCGACACATGAGCGGGCGGCGCGCCCAGGCCGGCGAGGCGCTGGCCGTCTTTGCGCCGGGGGCTGCCTGCTGGGCGCTGTTCGACCAATTGGTGGCCGATAACGTGCTGGGCTGGAACGAACTGCTGCCGCTGCTGCGCGATGCCATCGAGGTCAATCGCACGACCGATGCGCGCAAGCTGGTGCAGTATCTGTTCGAACCGGCCGACGTCAAGACCTACGACCTGATGATGCGCGATCCCATGAAGTGGCTGGTGCGTCAGGACAAGTCGCCGGTCGGGCGCAACGAGAAAGAGTTGGTGACGTTGGCACTGGCCCGGCTGGCGCGCAACGATGTGAATGTGGCCGACTCCTATCTGCAACGCGAGTGGGCCAGCCATCTGCCCAAGCCGCACGTGGCCTGGGTGCGTGGACAGTATGCGCTGACGGCGGCGCTGTCGCAGAACCCCCGCGCGCATGAGTGGTATCGCGCCGCCGGTGACCAGCGCATGACGGACTACAACCATGCCTGGCGTGTACGGGCGGCCTTGCGTCAGCCACGGATCGACTGGAAGGGTGTGATCGCGGCCATCGATGCCATGGAGCCGGCGCAGCAGTCCGAAGAGGTGTGGGTGTACTGGAAGGCGCGCGGACAGGCGGCGCTGGGGCAGCGTGAGGCAGCGCAGCGCGGCTACGCCAGCATTGCCGATCAGTTCAATTTCTACGGGCAGCTGGCCACCGAAGAGCTGGGCCGGCGCATTGTGCTGCCGCCGCAGGCTGCACCCATCACCGAAGCCGAGTGGCGTGAGGCGCGCAATCATCCCGGCTTGCAGCGTGCCGTGCACCTGTTCCGCCTGGGCTGGCGTGCCGAGGCCGTGCCGGAGTGGAATTTCGCGCTTCAGGGCATGACGGATCGCCAGTTGCTGGCTGCCGCCGAACTGGCGCGCGCCGAAGGCATCTACGACCGCGTGGTCAACACCTCCGAGCGCACGGCGCGCGAATACGATTTCTCGCAGCGTTTCATTGCGCCCTTCGAGGGCCGGGTGTCGGCCAAGGCACGCGCCATCGATATCGATCCGGCCTGGGTGTACGGGTTGATCCGTCAGGAGTCGCGCTTCATCATGGATGCGCGCTCGCATGTGGGGGCCTCGGGGTTGATGCAATTGATGCCCGGCACCGCCAAGTGGGTGGCTGGCAAGATCGGCATGACTGACTTCAAGCCGGGCAATGTGAACGACTTCGACGTGAATACCGAATTGGGCACCCAGTACCTGAACATCGTGCTGCAGGGCCTGGACGGCTCGCAGATGCTGGCCAGTGCGGGCTATAACGCCGGCCCGGGCCGCCCGCGTAACTGGCGCGCGGCTTTCGGGCATCCGGTCGAGGGCGCGGTGTTTGCCGAGACGATTCCTTTCACCGAGACGCGGCTCTACGTCAAGAACGTGATGTCCAACGCGGTCTATTACGCGGCACTCTTCAGCGGCCAGCCACAGTCGCTCAAGGAGCGTCTGGGCAGCGTGCAGCCGCCGGCCCCGGCCATGGCGTCGGCGCCATGAGCGCGCCGGCTGACCGTGCGGTAGCCGGGCTGCAGGTCTACATCGTGGGCGGCGCGGTGCGGGATGAGCTGCTGGGCCGTCCCGCCGGCGACCGCGATTGGGTCGTGGTGGGGGCGACGCCGCAGGAAATGACGCGGCGTGGCTTCATCCCGGTGGGCGGGGACTTTCCGGTGTTTCTGCACCCCCGGACCAAGGAGGAGTACGCGCTGGCGCGTACCGAACGCAAGTCGGGGCGCGGCTACAAGGGATTTACGTTCTATACCGGCACCGACGTCACGCTGGAGCAGGATCTGCGCCGGCGCGATTTCACCATCAATGCCATGGCGCGCAGCCCGGCGGGCGAACTGATCGATCCCCTGGACGGTCAGGCGGACCTGCGGGCACGCTGCTTTCGCCATGTCGGCGAGGCCTTTGCCGAGGACCCCGTGCGTATCCTCAGGCTGGGCCGTTTTGCGGCCCGCTTTACCGATTTCGCCGTGGCCGCCGACACCCTGGCGCTGTGCCGCCGGATGGTGGACGAGGGCGAGGTCGATGCGCTCGTGCCCGAGCGGGTCTGGAAGGAGCTGTCGCGCGGCCTCATGGAGGCCCAGCCGGCACGCATGCTGCAGCTTTGGGAGGCGGTCGGGGCCCTGGCGCGCGTGATGCCCGAACTGGAGCAGGCCGGCCAGGTCGGCACCGATCTGGATCATGCGGCGCGCCTGGGGCTGCCCCTGGCGGGACGGTATGCCTTGTTGTGCCGCCTGAGCCCGCAGCGCGATGCCCTGGCTGCGCGCTTGCGCGTGCCGTCCGAATGCGCCGACCAGGCCCGTCTGTTGCCGTTGTGGCTGCAGGCCCAGCCGGTGCAGGATGCCGAGTCGGCGCTGGCCGTGATCGAGCGTTGCGACGGCTTGCGCAAGCCCGAGCGTTTCATGGCGCTGGCGCAGGCTGCCGGTGTGGTCAGCAGCGTGGATGCGCCGCGCTGGGAGGCCGCCTTGGCGGCGGTGCGCGGGGTGGACGCCGGCGCCATCGCCAAAACCTGCGCGGGCGAGCCGGCGCGTATCAAGGCGGCCTTGCGCCAGGCACGCCTGGCGGCGTTGGGCGCCTGAAGCGCCGCTTGGCGCCAACGGGTCGCGCTACAGGGTCGCGCGGCGGTCGCCGCGTGCAAAGCCCACCGAATCGCAAGGCACGCCGCGTCCCAGCGCCATCACCTTGAACAGTTCGCCCATCTCGGCTTCCGACAAGAGCTTCTGTACCGGCGCGACCGTCTGTGCATAGTGGCGCGTATCTGCCGGATCCAGGCGCGTCAGCATCTCCAGCAGGCCGGCATTCATGAGAAAGCGTGCCTGCGAGGTGTAGCCCAGGACTTCCAGGCCGCCATCGAGTGCCGCATCGGCGATGGCAGTGAAGTCCACGTGGCCGGTGATGTCCTGCATCCCGGGGGCGACGAACGGATCGGCATGGGCATGGTGGCGCAGATGGCACATCAGCGTGCCGGTGGCGCGCTGCGGGTGGTAGTACTCGTGGCGGGGAAAGCCGTAATCGATCAACAGGGCCGCGCCGCGCTTGAGCCAGCGGCCCATCTCGCGCACCCAGGCCTCGGCCTGTAGATTGATTTCGGAGACATAGCCCGGCAGCGGGGGCATGCGGGCAGCCAGTGCATCGGTCAGGTCCGGTCCGGCCGGGCGGTCGACCCAGATGAAGCCGTTCTGCCAACTGACGCCACGCTCCTGCAGTTGCCCCTGCTCGTCATAGCGGAACAGGCGCAGCGGCATGGCGTCCAGCACTTCGTTGGCCAGCACGACGCCTTCAAATGCTTCGGGCAGGGCATCGAGCCATTGGACGCGCGCGCCCAGCGGCGCGAGGCGCGCCTGCTGGCGGGCGCGCAGGTCGGTCGAGATTTCGACGATGCGATAGGTGCAGGGCAGCCCCAGCCGGTCCAGTTCGGCGAGCACGCCTTCGGCCAGCGCACCGGTGCCGGCGCCGAACTCCAGCACTTCGGCCGTGCCGGTGGCCTGCAGCCATTGGGCGACCTGGTGGGCGACGGTATGGGCGAAGAGGGGGCTGAGCTCGGGCGCGGTGACGAAGTCGCCGGCGGGCAGGGCGGCCGAGGTGGTATTGCTGGCCAGCTTGACGGCACCTGCGGTGTAGTAACCCAGGCCGGGTGCATAGAGCGCCTGGGCCATCCACGCTTCGAACGGCAGCCAGCCGTTGCAGGTGTCGATGTGGGCACGCAAGTGCTCGGTGACGGCGGCGCTGTGGGCGCGGGCCGCGGGATCGAGTTCAGGCAAAGAAGAAGGGCGGGTCGGTTGCATGGGCGTATTTTCCCATGACCCGAGCCCGCCCTGTTGTACTACGCCGGTGGTACTACGCCGGTGGTACTACGCCGGCAGTACTGGCTGGTTTAACCGCGACGGGCGCCAGCCGGCTTGTGAAACGGCTTGCCGCCGCCGCCGCTGCGCTGCGGGCGGTCGCCGAAGCTGCGTTGGGGACGATCGCCGAAGTCGCGCTGCGGGCGGTCGCTGAAGCTGCGCTGCGGACGGTCACCGGCATCGCGCTGGGGACGGTCGCCGAAGCTGCGTTGCGGGCGGTCACCGAAGTCGCGCTGCGGGCGGTCGCCGAAGCTGCGCTGGGGACGATCGCCGAAGTCGCGCTGGGGACGGTCGCCGAAGCTGCGCTGCGGGCGGTCGCCGAAATCGCGCTGCGGGCGGTCGCCGAAGTTGCGCTGCGGGCGGTCACCGAAATCGCGTTGCGGACGGTCGCCGAAACTGCGCTGGGGACGGTCGCCGAAGTCGCGCTGGGGGCGGTCGCCAGCGTCGCGTTGCGGGCGATCGCTGAAATCACGTTGGGGACGGTCGCCATAGTTGCGTTGCGGACGATCACCAAAGCGCTTGCCGCCGGCACCCGGACGGGGGCCGCCGGTGCGCGGGCCGCCGCTGCTGCGCGGCAGGCGTTGCGGCTCCAGGCCGGCGATGATTTCGGGGTTGATGGTCTGGCCGATGTAGTGCTCGATGCGACGCACCTTGTGACGCTCGCCGTGCACGGCCAGCGTGTAGGCCAGGCCGTCGCGCCCGGCGCGGCCGGTGCGGCCGATGCGGTGCACGTAGTCTTCGGCCTGCAGCGGCAGGTCGAAGTTCACAGCGTGGCTGATCCCTTGCACGTCAATGCCGCGCGCGGCCACGTCGGTGGCCACCAAGACGCGGACCTGGCCGCGTTGCAGCTGGGTCAGGGTGCGGGTGCGCTGGCGCTGGTTCATGTCGCCGTGCAGGGCTGCAGCCGAGAAACCTTGCTCGCTCAGGCGGTCGGCCAGATCGTCGGCGCCGCGCTTGGTGGCGGTAAAGACGATGGCCTGGTCCAGGCGGGTGTCACGCAGCAGGTGGTCCAGCAGACGCATCTTATGCGAGGCGTCATCGGCATACAGCAGGGTCTGCGTGATGTTGGCGTGCTTGTCGCGGTGGCCGGCGATCTCGATGCGTTCAGGTTCGCGCATCATCTTTTCGGCCAGGCGGGCGACGCTGCCATCCAGGGTGGCCGAGAACAGCAGGGTCTGGCGGTCGTTGGGCAGGCGCTCGATGATGGTTTCGATATCTTCGATGAAGCCCATGTCCAGCATGCGGTCGGCTTCGTCGAGCACCAGGGTGTGCACGGTGTTCAGCTTGACGCGGCCAGCCTTCAGGTGGTCGATCAGGCGGCCGGGCGTGGCCACCAGTACGTCCACGCGGCGCGACAGGGCCTTGAGCTGGGCGCCATAAGGCACGCCGCCCACGACCACGGCGGTGCGCAGGCCCGGCAGGTTGGCGCCGTAGGCGGTGGTGGCATCGCTGACTTGCATGGCAAGTTCACGCGTGGGGGTCAGTACCAGCACCTGCACGCCGACGCCGCGGTTGGCCGATTGGCCGGCGATGCGGTTCAGGGCGGGCAGCATGAAGGCGGCGGTCTTGCCGCTACCGGTCTGGGAGGAGACCATCAGATCCTGGCCGGCCAGTGCGCGCGGGATGGCGGCAGCCTGGACGGGCGTGGGTTCGGTGAAACCCGCGGATTCAACAGCCGAAAGAATACTGGGCACCAAGCCCAAGTCTGCGAAAGACATGACTTTTCCTTGCCGCTCACGGCGGCGCAGGTGCGAGGAGACGGGCGGATAAAAGGCCGGTTCCAGGCAACGGTTGATGGAAGCATCGTGCCGACCGAATCAACCGTGCGCGTGGTGCAGGCGACAGAACGGCCTGCGGGGCGAAAGGAAAGAGGTCAGGAAGCGATGAGGTTCGGCATAGGCCCTGTGTATACGGGCTACGACTGCGAAATCGCCTTCAATGGCGAGGAATGAATGCCGAATCTTTTTTGTGCAGCGCAGCGATCATAACGCAAATTCTCCTTGTTGGGGAATTTTTTTAAAGCTGCTAGTCCAGTCAATAGGGGTTTGACCTTGGGATTGCAGCCAGGCGTTGACCTGCGTGAAGTGACCGCAGCCCAGGAAAGGCACGGGCGGGCGGCTGGCCGACAGGGGCGAAGGATGGTTGGCGCAGAGCACCAGATGCGGATGGCCGGTTGCCAGCAGGGCCGCCTTGGCCTGCGCGTGGGCGCCCCAGAGAAGAAAGGCCTTGGGCGCGGGGTCTGCCGCCACGCAGCGAAAGAGCGCGTCGGTGACGGTTTCCCAGCCGCGTTTGGCGTGCGAGCCGGCCTGGCCGTCTTCGACCGTGAGCGAGGTGTTCAGCAGCAGCACGCCCTGGTCGACCCAGGAGCTCAGGTCGTGTCCGGGTTGGCCGCTCAGGGGATGGTCGCGGCCGATTTCCTTGAAGATATTGCGCAGGCTGGGCGGACACTTGCAGCCATCGGGTACCGAGAAAGCCAGGCCTTGTGCCTGGCCCGGACCGTGGTAGGGGTCCTGGCCCAGGATGACGACGCGGACCTGTGCCGGCGACAGGCTGTCGAGCGCACGAAAGGGCGTGGCCGGATAGACGACGGCACCGGCGGCCAGGCGCGCCTCGACATGGGCGCTGACGCGTTGCAGCGCCTCGCTGACGGCTGGCTCGCGCAGGGCCGGGGCCCAGGCCTGGGGCAGGGCGGCGCTCTGGGCGGCCAGGGTGTCGGGGAGCAGGCGGTTGTCGGGCGTCATGGCGTCATTGTGGCATAGGGCAGGGGCTGTCTGCCGCCGCCTGGCGGCGCAGGAAATCCTGCAGGATGCCATGCGAATAGACGCTCGCCACCTCGCGTAGAAAACGCAGGAAATCCTGTTCGGCTTGCGCATCGGCATGGTCGGAAATGGTGCGCAACACGGCCCACGGCACGCCGAACTCATGACAAACCTGGGCCACGGCTGCGCCTTCCATTTCGACGCACAGCGCATCGGGCAGGCGCTCGCGCAATTCATGGCCGGTGCCGGCATCGCCCACGAAACGGTCGCCAGTCAAGATGAGGCCGCGATGCACGCGGCTGTCGCGCGCGGCCAGGAAGTGCCGGGCGCTGGCCTGCAACTGCTCGCTCAGGATGGGGTCGGCGGGTAGCCGGTCCACTCCCAGCAGCGGTAATTCATGGCGGGCGAACAACGGGCGCGCATCCATGTCGTGCTGCAGGGCCTGGCTGCCGATCACGACATCGCCTACGCGGACATCGCGATGCAACCCGCCGGCCACGCCGGTGAAGATCACGCGGCCTACGCCAAAACGCTGCAGCAGCGTGGCGGTGGTGGCGGCCGCGGCCGCTTTGCCCACGCGCGTCAGGGCGATCACGCAGGGCTGACCGTGCAGGGTGCCCTGATGAAAATCGCGCAGACCGATGCGGTGGACCTGCGCGCCCGGATCGAGGGCGGCGATCAGGTCACGGATTTCGTCGGCCAGCGCGGCCAGGATGCCAAGGGGGGCGATGGTGTTCTCCTTCAAGGGCGGTGCAGCAGTTCCTGCATGCGTTCCTGCACCCAGAGGGCCGCAGGGCCGGCAATACTGCCCTGGCGCCAGAGTGCGCGCAAGCCGACCGGGGGAAGCACCAGCTCGGCGCAGCGGATCTGGCGCAGATCGCCACGGTAGCCCCGGTATTCGGCGATGTTCAGGGGCAGGATGGCCCAGCCGAGGTTGTCCGCCACCATGGCGGCGATGTTGTAGAAGCTGTCGGCGCGCCAGGTGCTGGGGCTGAGGATCATGTCGCTGCGGTCATCCATGTGCATCACCAGCTGGCGATGGCGCGCCAGGTCCTGTACCCGCAAGCCGGGCTGATGCGCCAGCGGATGGCGCCGGCCGACATAGATGGCCTGTTCCACGCTGCCCAGATGGCGGTAGGCGAAGGTCGGCGCCGGCTCGCCACGGTCGAAATGCATGGCCAGGCTGGCACGTCCCTGGAGCACATAGCCGGCCACTTCGCTGGCTGTGCCCGAGAGCAGCGTCAACTCCAGGCTGGGGTGGCGTTGCGACAGTTCGTTGAGCAAGGTGTCCAGCACGGCGTCGGGCAAGGCCTCGTCGATGGCCAGGGCGAGCCGGGCCTGGGCCCCGGTGGACAGGGCCAGCGCGCGCTGATGCAAGCCGGCGGCCTGGCGCAGCAGTTCACGCGCCTCCCGCAGCAGGACCTGGCCGGCTTCGGTCAGGGCGGGGCTGCGGGGGCGGCGGTCGAACAGTTCTATGCCCAGGTCGGCCTCGAGCAGCCCGATGGAGGTGCTGATCGCCGATTGCGCGCGGCCCAGCTGGCGTGCTGCGGCCGAGAAAGAGCCGGTCTCGGCTGCCGCCACGAAGTGGCGCATCTGTTCCAGCGTCCAGTGCATGGCTTTATCCATCTATTTTATTGATGGATTTTAACTGGTACCTGCGGCTGGATAGATGGAGAATCGCGCCACTATGCTTTCTGTACCGACTTCTTCTTCTCCCGCCGCCGCGACGCCACAGCGCTGGCTGGTGCTGTTCATCGTTTCCAGCGCGTTGTTGCTCATCGTGGTCGACATGACCGTGCTGTACACCGCCTTGCCGCGCCTGACCCATGAGCTGGGCGTATCGGCGTCGGCCAAGTTGTGGATCGTCAATATCTATGGCCTGGTGGTGGCCGGGTTGCTGCCTGGCATGGGCACGCTGGGTGATCGCCTGGGCCACAAGCGCATGTTCATGGGCGGGTTGGCGATCTTCGGCCTGGCTTCGGCGGCGGCCGCCTATGCGCCCAGCGCCGCGGCACTGATCGCCGCACGTGTGCTGCTGGCCGTGGGTGCGGCCATGATGATGCCGGCCACCCTGTCGATCATCCGCCTGACTTTCACCGACCCGCGCGAGCGCGCCGTGGCCATCGGGGTATGGGCCTCGGTGGCCTCGGGCGGCGCGGCCATCGGGCCGGTGGTGGGCGGCATGCTGCTGGAGCATTTCTGGTGGGGGTCGGTGTTCCTGGTGAATGTGCCCATCGTGTTGCTGGCCCTGCCGCTGGCCTGGCGTTGCATCGCCCGCAGCGTGGCGCAGGTGGCCCACCCCTGGGATGTGGTCGGTTCGCTGCAGGTGATGGTGGGCCTGGTGTGTTCGGCCTATGCCCTGAAAGAGCTGGGCAAGCCTGCGCCGGCGTTGGGCGTGGCGCTGGCGACCGGGCTGGTGGGGGCGGCTTTCCTGTGGATCTTCGTGCGCCGCCAGCGCGGCATGCTCCATCCCCTGATCGACTTCAGCCTGTTTCGCAACCGTTTGTTCTGCTCGGCGGTGGCGGCGGCCGTGCTTACCACTGCCGCGCTGCTGGGCATGGAGCTGGTGCTCACCCAGCGTCTGCAACTGGTGCTGGACTACTCGCCGCTGGAGGCGGCGCTTTTCATCCTGCCGATTCCGATTGCCGCCTTCGTGGCCGGGCCGCTGGCCGGCTGGCTGCTGCCGCGTGTGGGCGAGCGGCGGCTGCTGGCGGTATCGCTGTTGCTGTCCGGGCTGGGTGCCGGCGGCTACTGGCTGGGCTATGACGGTGCCCAGGCGTTGCAGAGGCTGGCGCTGGCCTTGCTCGGGCTGGGCCTGGGGGCGGCCATGACGGCGGCTTCCAGCACCATCATGCAGAGCGCGCCGCCGGATCGCGCCGGCATGGCGGCCTCGATCGAAGAGGTTTCCTATGAGTTGGGCGGTGCGGTCGGTGTCACCGTGATGGGGTCGTTGCTGTCGGCCGTCTATGCCCGTGGCCTGCCTGATGGCACGAGTGCGCGGGTGCGCGACAGCCTGGATGAGGCGCTGGCGACGGCGCAGACCCTGCCGCTGGAGGCGGGTGCACAGCTGGCCGGACTGGCCAAGGGCGCTTTCGATGCCGGGTTTTTCGCCGTGATGGCCGGCGTGACCGCGCTGCTGCTGGGCGGCGCCCTGTTAGTGGCTTGCAATCGATCCTGAGGGCGTCAGCAGCGTCGCCGCGGGAGGGCCGGCCATATACCGGCTGGGCGTCACCCCGAACTGTTCACGGAAACTGCCGATGAAGGCGCTGGTGCTTTCGTAACCCACCGCGAGCGCCACCTGCGTGACGGCCTCGCCCTGCGCCAGCAATTCCAGTGCGCACAGCATGCGCGCCTGGGTGCGCCATTGCCCCAGCGTGACGCCGGTCTCGGCCCGGAAGCGACGCATCAAGGTGCGTGGCGACATCGCCAGAGCCTGGGCCCAGGCCTCGATGCCGCGCGCGTCATCGGGCGTTTCCAGCAAAGTGGTAGCCAGTTGCAGCAGGCGCTCGTCCTGAGGCAGGGGTAATGACAGGCCGCCGGCGGGATCCAGCGCCAGCTCAGCCACCAGCAGCTCGAACAGGCGGCGCGCATGCAGGTCATCCAGGCGGGCCGGCAGGCCGGTGGCCAGCCGCAGGAACAAGGCCTCGGTCAGCGGGGTCGTGCGCCAGCCGTGCGTGGTGGCGGGCAGGGTCTGGCAGGCCTGTGCCCGCACGAACAGGCAGGTGCCGCGTGCACGGCCGAACCAGCGTGCTTGCAGCGGCATGCCGGGGGGAATCCAGGCCAGGCGGCCCGGAGTCAATGAATCGAAACCCTGGCCGCACTGTAGCGACAGCAGACCCTCCTGGACCAGCAGCAACATGCCATCGATGTGCGAATGCGGAGGCACGGCAATGCCGCGCGGCTCGCGTTCGCGCAACAGGATGTGGGGATCCAGCAACCAGTGCGGATCCGGTGCGGCAGGAGGATTGGCAGCTTTGAGCAAATTGATGACGGCTTTTCGTTAGCGCTCGTTGATGAAAATGTACATCATTCTCATTGAGTTCGCATTTCAGGAGAGCCACGATGGACCAGACATCCTTGCGCGGAGCCGGCATGAAGGCGACCTACCCGCGTTTGAAGATTTTAGAGCTCTTCGAGCTTTACCCCGAGCGCCACCTGAGCGCGGCCGATATCTACCGCCTGCTCATGCAGAGCAGGGTGGATATCGGTCTGGCCACGGTGTACCGGGTATTGGGCCAGCTATCCCATGCGGGACTGCTGGCACGGCATCAGTTCGATGCCCAGACCAGCGTTTTCGAACTGGCCGCCAAAGGCCAGCACGACCATCTGGTCTGCACGGCCTGCGGGGCGGTCGCTGAAAGCAGTGACCCCGGCATCGCCGAACAGGCACGTCGCCGTGCCGCAAGCCATGGTTTCGTATTGGACAGCTACAGCCTGTCCCTGTATGGGCGTTGCGCGCAGTGCCGCAACGCGATCAAAGGAGTATTTGGATGAATCCCGTTCACTTTCAATATCATGACCTGAGCCAGTTTCCGCTGGTTTTCTCGCGCCACGCGCAGGCCGCCAAGGGTTACGCCGAGCAATGGATCCGCGAGATGGAGATGCTGACCACCAGCGAGGTGCCCTATGTGATGGTGGTGCTGGAGCTCGACGCCGAGATCGATCACGAGGATCGCAAGCAGATGGTGCGATGGCAGACCGACAACATGTCGCGTCTGCGCCAGAAGTGCCGCGGTTTTGTGGCCGTGCAGCCCGACCCGCAGGCCCTGATCCGCGTCAGCAAGCAGGCCGAGAAGATGAGCCGGGCATTCGAGGTGCCGTTCGTGGTGGCCCCGGATGCCGCCGGGGCGCGCGAGGCCGCCTTGCGCCTGCTGCGCGGTGTGGCGCTGGGTACCACGCCGCGCTGAGGCCGGCGCTCAGGTTGCGCCCAACAGCCAGTTGTCCATGACTTCGACCAGGCGGTTGCGATAGCGCGGCAGGTGCTGCGCGAGCGCTTCGCGGCGTGCCAGGAACGCGGCCGGTTCGGCCCCCGGGCCGAATCGGGGCGCCGCCCCGACCGCGTTGGGGAAGTGGCGGTCTT
>JAEWJD010000110.1 GCA_023386765.1 Pseudomonadota bacterium
CCGTCAAATGGGTCGAGCAGTATCGGGCGGGCGGTGGCGGACAGTGATGGGCAGTGGTCCCCGGGTGTACCAACGGCTAAATCGTTAAGAGAACAAGCGCTTCGGCGCTTTTTCTATTTTTGAGCAAGCCTTGGCTAGGAAAATAACGTGTCGCATAGCGCTAGATCGCAGGCTTTGCGGCGCTGCGGCGCGTATGAAAATCGAGGTCTGAGGTTTATTGATACTCTGTAATCTAAGTCTGATAAGCAAGATTACGGAGAGGAAATGTCGAAACCCAATTTTGGACATGTGCAAGGCATCCCTATAGGTACTATTTTTGATTCTTATAAGGAGATGAATGCAGTTCAATTGCATCGTTCGACAATGGGGGGGATTTCAGGGTCTGGCAAGGTGGGCGCCGACTCGATTGTGATCTCGGGTGGGTACGAGGATGACCTCGATATGGGGGATGTAATTGTTTACACCGGTCAAGGTGGAAGAGACAGTCTCGGGAAACATGTCAAGGATCAGCAACTAACCCGGGGGAATCTCGCATTAGCGATGAACCAGAAAGAGGGTTTACCCCTGCGGGTGATTCGTGGCCGAGATGCGAAGAGTCAGCACGCGCCTGAGAAAGGCTATCGATATGATGGTTTGTATCGCGTCGCGAGTCATTGGCATGAAGTAGGGAAAAGTGGGTTTAAAGTTTGGCGTTTCCGTCTTGAACGAATTGACCTTTCATCAGCGGCAGACGGTAGTGATGTTAGCGGCCCGCAAGTCAATGGCAATGTCAATCCCGATCGCCGCCTAACTGTGGTTCAGCGGATTGTCCGCGACACCGCACAGGCCAAGGCACTCAAGCAACACTATGACTATCAGTGCCAAGTTTGTAGGATCCGGATCACGACAGCTGTTGGACCCTATGCAGAAGCCGCACATATTAGGCCGTTGGGAGCGCCACACAATGGACCGGATACGGCGGAAAACATCCTGTGCTTGTGCCCAAACCATCACGTGATGTTTGATTTAGGTGTTTTTTCGATTCAGGACGATCTACGTTTCATCGGTCTCGATGGTGAGCTCTTCGTTAAGAAAGGGCACGACGTTGCGAGCGAGCATCTGCGGTATCACCGTAATCATTACCTGGATCGTCATAAAGAACGAGGTCAAGGAAGTTGATGGAGTACTACGCTAGGAAACGGCTCACCATTGTCAGGGTCTAGCTGAAAGCGCTAAGTGAGGGGAGTGTGGCATTACTTCCAGATCAGTCCACCGCAGTGAGGCCTTCCCAGGCGTTCAGGCGGACCTGTTCCTTGAGGTAGGTGACCAGGGCGCGGGCTTGGGGGGGCATGTAGCGGGACTGTAGGGTGATGGCATAGAGGGTGCTGCCTGGCGTGGGCTGGATGGGGTAGTCCTTCAGTACCTGTAGCAGGCTGCCATCGGCCAGCCCTTGCGCGGCGGCGTAGGCGGGGAGCATGGCGACCCCGAGTCCGTCGCGGCAGAGGTCGCGCAGCATGGCGTAGTCGCCACAAGACATGCGCGAGGTGCGCAGCAGGCGGTGCGGGCCGGCGGGGCCTTGCAGGCTGATTTCCATCCGATTGCGGATGCCCAGCCACGGCAGGGCATCGAGGGCTTCCACGGTCTCGGGCGGATGGTTCCGGACCAGGGCAGGGCTGGCGCACAGCAGCCAGTCGGTGGTGGCCAGCGGGCGGGCGACGTACTGGGGTTCGGGGGCGTTGGTGAAGCGGATGGCAACGTCGATCTGCTTGTCGATCAGGTCGATCGGCCCGGGCTGCAGCGTCAATTGCAGGGAAATGGCGGGGTGCTGATGGCAGAAGGCACGCAGCACCGGCGCCAGCAGGGTGCGGGTGATGGCGGGCGGGCAACTCACGTGCAGGGCACCGTGGATCAGCCCTTTGCGGCTGTCGAGCATGTCCTGGGCACGCGCGATGTCGTCGCGGATGGCGACGCAGCGCGCGTAGAAGGCCTCGCCCAGCGCTGTCAGGGCCATGTTCCGGGTATCGCGCACGACCAGTTGCGCCTGCGCCTGGGCTTCCAGGGTCTTGAGCTTGCGGCTGACGCCGGAGCGGTCGATGTTCAGGCGCCGCGCGGCGTCGGTGAGGCTTTGCGATTCGGCCAGTGTTGCGAAAAACAGGAAGTTATCGGTGTCCATGGGGCCCTCCGACCGAAAACATAGCACTATTGGTGCGTACTTCGCATCAATGTCTTGCGTTGCATAGGGCTTCCGGTTGTGGTGTCAGCGTCTGACAATGCATCACCCCGTTCAGAGGGACCACAACAGGAGACTCAGGTTGCGTTCGTTTCTGCATTGCCTTTTTCTGGGATTGGCCGTGACCTGCAGCGCGGGGGCGCAGGCCGGCACCGATTTCCCGTCCAAGCCGATCACGCTGGTGGTGCCGTTTCCGGCGGGCTCGACCACCGATGGCGTGGCGCGCTCGCTTAGCGCCCGGGCACAGACCTATCTGGGTCAGGCCATCGTGGTGGAGAACAAGCCAGGGGCCGAGGGTCAATTGGCGGCGCAGGATGTAGCACGGGCCTCGCCCGACGGCTATCGGATCACCCTGGCGACCTCGGGCAATCTTTCTTTGTTGCCGGCGCTGCGGCTCCAGCCACCCTATGACGTGATGGCCGATTTCACGCCGATTGCCGATATCGGGCGCTTCACTTTTGTTTTCTATGTGCGGCAGGACCTGCCGGTGAGCACGCTGGCGGAGTTCGCCGAGTATGCGAAACAGCACCCGGGCAAATTGAACTACGCGACCGGCAACAGTACCGGGCAGGTGACGTTTGCGCATCTCAAGGGGCGTATGGGCGTGGACATGGTGCACGTGCCGTACAAGGGGGAGCCGCCGGCCATGATGGATCTGTTGGCCGGACGCGTGGACGCGATGATCGGCACCACTATCGGTCTGCCCTATGTGAAGGAGGGGCGGGTGCGCGCCCTGGCAGTGCTCTCCACGGCCCGCAGCGCGGTGTTTCCCTCGACGCCCACGCTGGAGGAAAGCGGTTTCGAGCGGCTTCCGATCACGTCATGGGCGGGGGTGTTGGGCCCCAAGGGACTTGCACCCGAAGTGGTCGCGCGCATCGCCGGCGCGTTTAACCGCGCCGCTGCCGATACGCAGGTCCAGGCGCAGATGGACAGCCTGGGTTTTCCGCTGGAGCAGGGCGGCCCGGAGGCTTTGCGGCCACTGATGGCGCAGCAACTGGCGATCCACGCGCAGTTGGTCAAGCAAGCCGGTCTGTTGCCTGAGTAATTCCGCCGCATTCCGGCATTCCACAATGAGCAATCCTATGAACAAGTTGAGAAGGGCGGCGATCGTCGCGCCCCTGCGGACCGCCGTCGGCGCGTTCGGCGGTTCCTTGAAGGCGGTGCCGGTCGAGGACCTGGCCGCCAGGGTGATTCGTGAGGTCGTGGCGCGTTCCGGGATCGATCCGGCGCGGATCGATGATGCGGTGTTTGCCCAGTCTTATGCCAATAGTGAAGTGCCCTGCGTCGGGCGTTGGGCGGCACTGCACGCCGGCTTGCCGGTCGCAGTGCCGGGCATGCAGCTTGACCGTCGTTGCGGCGGCGGCCTGCAGGCGGTGGCTTCGGCGGCGATGATGGTGCAGACCGGCGCGGCGGATGTGGTGCTGTGCGGGGGGGTGGAGAGCATGAGCAACATCGAGTACTACTCGATGGACATGCGCTGGGGAAAGCGTGCCGGCAGCGGCAGTTTCTACGATCGCCTGGAGCGTGGCCGCGAGCGTTCGCAGCCGGTCGAGCGCTTCGGGGTGATCTCGGGAATGATCGAAACCGCCGAGAACGTCGCGCAGGCATTCTCGATCACGCGTGAGCAATCCGACGCCTACGCGCTGGAAAGCCACCGGCGCGCCGCCGCCGCCGATGCGCAGGGCCTGTTCCGCGATGAGATCGTGGCGCTAGACGTGCCCCAGCGCAAAGGGCCGGCACAGCGTTTCGAGAAGGACGAAGGCGTGCGCGCCGAGGCCAGCCTGTCCGCCCTGGCGCGTTTGAGGCCGTTGCTGGACGGCGGGGTCGTGACGGCCGGCAACGCCAGCCAGCAAAGCGATGCCGCCGCCGCCTGCCTGGTGGTGGCCGAAGACCAGCTGGAGCGGTTGGGGTTGGAGCCGATGGGGTACCTGGTGGGCTGGGCGGCGGCGGGTTGCGAGCCGGCCACCATGGGCATGGGGCCGGTGCCGGCGACCGCCAAGCTGATGGCGCGCCTGGGGCTGTCGCTGGCGGACATGGACCTGATCGAGGTCAATGAGGCGTTTGCTTGCCAGGTGCTGGCGGTGCTGCAGCAATGGGGCCTGCACGATCACGCCCGGGTGAACGTCAATGGCTCCGGTATCTCGCTGGGGCACCCGATCGGTGCGACCGGGGTTCGCATCATGACCAGCCTGTTGCATGAAATGAAACGACGCAATGCACGCTACGCACTGGAAACCATGTGCGTGGGTGGCGGGCAGGGCGTGGCCGCCGTGTTCGAACGGGCATGAGGGGGCGCATGGAAACGATGCGATTGTCTCGTCTGATCGCGGCGCGATGCCGGGCCGAGCCGCAGGCGACGGTCTTTGTGCAGGACGGCCAGCGATGGAGCAACCAGGCCTTTTCCCAGAGCGTGGACCAGGCGACGGCCTGGTTGCGCAGCCGCGGTATCGGGCGCGGTGATGCCGTGGCGTTGTGGTTGCTCAATAGTCCGCAATGGATCTCTTTGTTGCTGGCGCTGGCGCGTCTGGGGGCCAGGGCCATTCCGATCAATACGCGTTACCGCAGTGACGAGGTGGCCTATCTGCTGGGGGCCAGCGGGGCGAGGCTGCTGATCACCCATGGGCAGCATCCCCGGTTGGATGCGCTGGGGATCCTGGCCCACGTCACGCCGGCGGCCGCGCCCGGACTGCAAGAGGTCGCCGTGCTGGAGGCGCCGGCTGATCCGGCCCCGGCCTGCGCCTGGCCACTGCGGGCCTTCGGGGCAGGCGCGATGCCGCCCGGCCCTGAGCCCGATGATTCAGATCCCGACGACGTCGTGATCCTGTTCTCCACGTCGGGCACGACCAAGGCGCCCAAGCTGGTGATGCATACGCAGGCCACCCTGATCGGTCACGCGCACCGCTGCGCGGCGGTTCTGGGCTTGGAGCAGCCCGATGCCGTGTTGCTGGCGATGTTGCCGATGTGCGGGGTATTCGGGCTCAACAGCGTGCTGGCGGCCCTGGCTGGCCGTGCGGTGGTGGTCATTCAGGATGTGTTCGATGCGCCGCAGGCGGTGGCGCTGATGCAAGGCGAACGTGTGACCCATGCCTTCGGCAGCGACGAGATGTTCCGTCGTCTGGCGCAAGGCGCTGTGGGCCCGCGCCCTTTTCCGCATGCGCGCTACTTCGGTTTCGGGGCATTCACGTCGAGCTTCGGGCCTTTTGCACGCGAGTGCGTCGAGCGCGGCATGCCTTTGCACGGGCTTTACGGCTCCAGTGAAGTGCAGGCCCTGTTCTCGGCACAGCCGGGCAGCTTGCCGATCGAGGAACGGTTGCTCGGTGGCGGACGTCCGATGGCGGCTGCGCAGACCGACCTGCGGGTGCGCGACACGCAGACCGGCGCGCTGCTGCCTGAGGGGATGCCGGGTGAGCTGGAAATCCGTTCACCGGGCAACTTCGTGGGCTATTTCGCCAACCCGCAGGCCAGTGCCGAGGCGATGCGCGAAGGTTACTTCCGCACCGGTGACCTGGGCTACCTGCGCGGCGATGGCAGCTTCGTGTTCATGGCGCGGCTGGGCGATGCCATGCGGTTGGGCGGCCATCTGGTCAATCCCGAGGAAATCGAGGAGGCAATTAAACAGCACGAGGGAGTCGAGGATGCCCATGTGGTGAGCGCCGATGTGGATGGCCAGCCCCGGCCGGTGGCGTTTGTGGTGGTGAGCCCCGGAAGTGGGTTCGAGCCGCAGGCGCTGTTGGGGCGCTTGAGGCAGTCCGTGGCCGGATTCAAGGTGCCGTGCCGGATCTGGACGGTCGAGGGTTTTCCGCAAGCGGTGGGTGTCAATGGCTTGAAGACGTCCCGTGTCCTGTTGCGCAAGCAGGCCGAGGCGCTTCTGGCTGCCGAGCCGCGCAACGATGCAAGGAGAGCGACGTGACGATGTATCTCGAAGATTTCGAAGTGGGTCAGCGTTTCAGCAGTTCCGGGCGCACGGTTACCGAAGCCGACCTGACGTTCTTCAACATGCTCTCGGGCGACTGGAACCCGATTCACGCCGATGCGGTGTTCGCGGCGCAGACCCGGTTCGGGGAGCGCATCGTGGCCGGGGCCTTCGGTATCGCCCTGTTGACCGGCTTCATGCATCAGATGGGGATTTTCGACAGATCGGCAGTCGCCATGCTGTCACTCGATGACTGGCAGTTCCGCTTGCCGATCACGGTGGGCTGCACCCTGAGCCTGCAGATGACCATCACGCAGGTGCATCCGGGCAGCAGCGGGCGAACCGGCCGGTTGGGACGCCATTTGCAGCTGGTCGACGAAAAGGGGCGGGTGATCCAGGAGGGAAACAGCCCCTTGCTGATACTGCGCAGGCCGGGCTGAGCTGCGTCTTTGAGGTTTCAAGCACAACAACAACGGAGAGACAACCATCATGCCATCAAGCTCCCTTGCCCGCCTGCTGGGCGCGGTTGCCCTGTTTGCCGCCAGCGGCAGCCAGGCGCAGGACTTCCCCAACAGGCCCGTCACGATCGTCGTGCCTTACTCTGCCGGCGGACCGGTCGACAACTTTGCCCGTGCGCTGGCCCAGGGGTTGGGCGACACATGGCGCCAGCCGGTGATCGTGATGAACAAGCCCGGTGCCAATGAGATCATCGGTGCCGACACCGTCGCCAAGAGCCAGCCCGATGGCTATACGCTGTTCGCCGGCACGGAGGCGGCGCTGACCATGAGCCCCCATCTGTACCAGAAGCTGCCGTACTCGGTGGAGAAGGATTTCGTGCCGATCTCGCGCATGGTCAGCCTGCCGCTGGTGTTCTTCGTGTCGAGCAGCCTGCCGGTCGAGACGATGCAGGATTTCGTCAAGCTGGCCAAGACGCGCGCTGCGGCGGACAAGCCCTTGAGCTACGGCTCGACCGGCGGCGGCGGAATTGCGCACCTGCCCATCGTGACGCTGGAAAAGCAGGCCGGCATTTCGCTGACGCACGTGCCATACCGGGGCGCTTCGAACCTGATTCCGGACGTCATTTCCGGTGAGGTCGACGCTGCCGTGCTGGGGGTTTCGGTGATCGAGCAGCACGTGCGCAAGCAGATGCTCAAGGCCCTGGCTATCTCCGCGCAGTCGCGCAGCGCCTCGTTGCCGGATGTCCCGACGTTCACGGAGGCGGGGCTGGAGGATATCCAGGCGGTGTTCAACATCGGCCTGCTGGCACCGCGTGGCACGCCCGCGGAGCGGGTGTCGAAGATCGCCGCCGATGTCCGCGAGGTGATCGCCAATCCGGAGTTCCGGCGCAAGAACATCGATGCCTACAGCTACGTCCCGGTGGCCGGGGACCCGGCCGAGTTCAAGGCGTTTCTGGAATCCGACTCGCGCATCCAGGCCGAACGGATCAAAGCCTCGGGCGTGACACTGAACTGAAGTCTGAACCATGACCCTGACCACTTCCCCACGCCGCCTGCCGGCGGCCCTGAGCCGCCTGCGCCTGCCGGTCATTTCCGCGCCGATGTTCACGGTGAGCTATCCCGAGCTGGTACTGGCCCAGTGCAAGGCTGGCATCGTGGGTTCGTTTCCTGCCCTCAATGCGCGCCCGGCCGAGTTGCTCGACGAGTGGCTGCATTTCCTGCGCGAGGCGCTTGCAGAGCATGCGCGCCGCGACCCTCAGGCCATCATCGGGCCGATTGCGGTGAACCAGATCTCCCATACGTCGAATGTTCGCCTGGAGGCGGATATGCGGACCTGCGTCGCGCACCAGGTGCCGGTGATCATCAGTTCGCTGCGTGCGCCGGTCAAGGAGATCGTCGATGCGGTGCACTCCTATGGCGGCATCATCCTGCATGACGTCATCAGCCTGCGCCATGCCGAGAAGGCCCTGGAGGCCGGTGTGGACGGGATCATCGCCGTGGCGGCGGGGGCGGGCGGCCATGCCGGACGGCTCTCGCCCTTCGCCCTGGTGGGCGAGCTGCGCCGGGTGTTCGATGGGCCGATTGCGTTGTCGGGGGCGCTGGGTACCGGTCAGGCCATCGTGGCGGCACAGGCCATGGGCGCCGACTTTGCCTATATGGGCACCCGCTTCATTGCGACCCAGGAAGCCAATGCCAGCGATGCCTACAAGACCGCGATCGTACGTGCCGGGGCCAACGACATCGTCTACAGCGACTGGTTCTCAGGGGTGCATGGCAATTACCTGCGCGAGAGCATCACGCGCGCGGGCCTGGACCCGGATGATCTGCCAAGCGGAGACAAGTCGCGCATGAGTTTCGCCGACGGGCGCTCCAAGGCCAAGGCCTGGAAGGACATCTGGGGGGCGGGGCAGGGGGTGGGGCAGATCGCCGATCTTCCTCCGGTGGCGACGGTGGTCGACAGACTGGAAGCACAGTACCTGGCGACCCGCCGGCAGTTGGCGGCGGGCGTATTTGAAGCGGAACGGAGCGTAGCATGCGGACTGAATTGACAGGCAAGGTGGCCATCGTCACCGGCGGGGCGGGAGCGATCGGCAAGGGCGTGGCGCTGGGCCTGGCTGCGGCCGGGGCCAAGGTGGTGGTCAACGACCTGGGCGTGGGCCTGGATGGCGCGGGAGGGGATCGTTCGGCGGCCCAGCTTGTCGTCGATGAGATCCGCGCCAGCGGCGGCGAAGCCATCGTCAATACCGACTCGGTGTCGGATTGGGCGGCGGCCCAGCAGATTGCCACGGCCGCCATGGATACCTATGGCCGGCTGGATATCGTCGTCAACAATGCCGGCAATCTGCGCGACCGGATGTTCTTTCGCATGAGCGAGCAGGAGTGGCGCGCGGTCATCGATGTGCACCTGAACGGCACGTTCTTCGTGAGCCGGGCGGCAGCACCGTACTTCAAGGACCAGCAGTCCGGTGTCTATGTGCATATGACGTCGACCTCCGGGTTGATTGGCAATCTGGGGCAGGCCAACTATGCCGCCGCCAAGCTGGGCATTGTCGCGTTGTCCAAATCGATCGCCCTGGATATGGCGCGTTTTGGCGTGCGTTCCAACTGCATTGCGCCGTTTGCCTGGAGCCGCATGACGGACTCGCTGCCCACCGAGACCGAGGCGCAGCGAGCGCGCGTGACCAAGTTCCAGCGCATGGAGGCGCACAAGATCGCGCCGATGGCGGTCTTTCTGGCCAGCGAGGCGGCCAGCGCGGTCAATGGGCAGATCTTCGCGGTACGGGCCAACGAGATCATGTTGATGAGCCAGCCCCGGCCTGTGCGCTCGGTGCATATGAGCGAGGGGTGGTCGGCGCAGTCGATTGCCGAAGTCGCCATGCCGGCGATGCGTTCGAGCTTCATGGCGCTGGAACGGTCTCCCGAAGTCATCGGCTGGGATCCGATCTGAGGCCATGGCGATCTCCTACGAGACGATCCGCCGCTGGGAGTTCCCGGTGATCGAGCAGCGTCACGACGTGCGCGAGGTATTGCTTTACGCCGCCACGCTGGGCCTGGGCGAGGATCCGCTGGATGCGCGCCAGTTGCGCTATCTTCAGGCCGACGCGCCACGAGTGTTTCCGACGTTCGCGGTGACGGTGGGCTATCCCGGGCTGTGGATGCGCGATCCGGCGGCAGGCATCGACTGGCGGCGCATGGTGCATGCCGAGCAGCGCATGCGGCTGCATCGCGAGCTGCTGCCCGCGGAAACCCTCACCGCGCGGCACGAAGTGACGCATGTGACGGACAAGGGGGCCGGCAAGGGCGCGCTGGTGGTGGTGCGACGACGCCTCACGGATGCGGCCGGGCAGGCGGTCGCCGAGCTGGAGCAGACCTCGTTTTGCCGCGGCGATGGCGGCTTTGGCGCCGGTGACGCACCACCCGAGGCGTTGCCTGCCTGTCCGGCGCGCGCACCTGACGCCCAAACGGAGTTGCCCACCTTGCCACAGCAGGCGCTGCTGTATCGCTTGAACGGCGACATGAATCCCTTGCATGCCGATCCCGCCGTCGCGGCCGCAGCGGGCTTCGAGCGCCCGATCCTGCATGGGCTATGCACCTATGGCCTGGCGGCCCGGGCGGTGATGCAGTGTTTTGGCGAGCAGGCCGGGGCGGGTCGTCTGGCGCGGCTGGATGTGCGGTTCTCGCAGCCGGTCTTTCCGGGTGAACGGCTGCGCGTACGCCTGTGGCAGCAGGCCGACGGCCTGATCCATTTCGATGCCTGCGCGTTGCCGCGCAACGTTATGGTGTTGAGCCACGGTGTGGCGCGCTTGAGCTCGGCTCCGGCCACGTCGCGATCTTCCCCTTCCGAGGTAAGCATGCCATGACAGATGATCCCCGTCTGAAGGATGAGGCCATCCTGCATTACGAAGAAGAGGATGGCGTCGGGCTGTTGCGGCTTAACCGCCCGGCGCGCCGCAATGCACTTGACGGTGCCTTGCGGCGCGCCTTGGCCCGGCAGTTGCAGGTGCTGGCTCAGGACCCGCCCTGGGTGCTGGTGATCGCCGGCAGCGGCGGGCATTTCTGCGTGGGCGGAGACATCGAGGATATGCGTGGGGGGGACGTCTCCCCGCAGGAGAGCCAGCGCCGCCTTGAGGAGGAATATCATCCCGTGGTGCGCGGTCTGGCTTATCTGCCGTGCCCGGTGCTGGCGGCCATCGACGGCTGCTGTTTCGGGGCGGGCCTGAGCCTGGCGTTGGCCTGCGACTATCTGTTGTGCAGCGACCGGGCCCGCTTCGGGCTGTCATTCCTGCGCCTGGGTGTGATTCCGGATTGCGGGGTGCTCTATACGCTGCCTCAACTGGTGGGCCCGTTGCGGGCCAAGGCATTGATGTTGAGCGCGCGCGAGTTGAGCGCGGTCCAGGCCTATGAACTGGGATTGTGCGCCGAAGTGGTCGCACCCGAGCGTCTGTCCGGGCGTGCCATGGCGGTGGCCCGCCAACTGGCCCAGGCTTCGCCGGTGGCGATGCGGGGCATCAAGCAGGCCATGCTGGCGGAGCACTCGGGTTCGCTGGAGTCTTTGCTGGCGTTCGAGGCCCGCACCCAGGCGGACTGCCGTTCGACGCCGCAGCACCAGCGCGCTGTTGCCGATTTCCTGGAAAAGCGGCCGCTGACCTATGGAGGCATTCGCCATGAAGATTGAACGCATCGTCACAACGCGGATTGCTCTGCCCCTGAGGCGGCCGCACCGGCTGGCCATGGCGACCCTGACCGATCATGACATGCTGATCGTGCAGCTGTACACGGACGACGGGGTCGCGGGTCTGGGCGAAGTGTCCATCATCCCACACTATGGCGCGGAGACGCCGGGCGCCATCCAGCACATCATCGACGCCTATCTCGTACCTGCCCTGATGGGGGCCGATCCGCGCAATCTGATGCAGGTCCACGCCCGTATGGACGCGGCCATCATGGGCAATGCCTATGCCAAGGCGGCGGTGGAGATGGCATGCCTGGACTGTGCCGGACGCGCACTGGGCGTTTCGGTGGCCACCTTGCTGGGCGGGGCGGCCCGGCAAAGGATGCCGGCCCTGTGGGTGCTTGGCCATGGCGAGGCGCAGCGCGACATCGCCGAGGCCCAGGCGCTGCTGGAGAGCCGTTCACACCGCTTGTTCCTGGTCAAGGTGGGCAAGGGGGAGGCGGCCGAGAACGTGCGCCGCGCGCTGGATATCAAGCAGGCGCTTGGCGATCAGGTCAGTGTGCGGGTCGATGCCAATCAGGGTTGGGACGAGGCCACCGCAAGCTGGTGCATCGAACGCCTGGAGGCCGGAGGCATCGATGCCGTGGAGCAGCCCGTGCCGGCGTGGAACCGCGCGGCCATGCAGCGGCTGGCTGCGCGCTTCACGGTGCCCATCATGGCCGACGAGGCCGTGTGCACCCTGCAGGACGCCATGGCCTTCGCCGGCGAGGCGGCTGCCGATGCTTTCTCGATCAAGGTGTCCAAGCATGGGGGCCTGATGCGTGCGCGCCAGGTGGCCACCGTGGCCGAGGCGGCCGGGATTTCGCTGTTTGGCGGCACCATGCTGGAAGGGGGCATAGGCACCTCCGCCTGCGCGCAGCTGTTCGCCAGCCTGCCGTCGCTGGCCTGGGGCTGCCAGCTTTTCGGCCCGCGCCTGCTCAAGGACGATGTGGCTTGTGCCCCCGTGAGTTACGACGCCTTTGATCTGGTGTGGGGCGACAGCGGGGGGCTGGGCGTGGAGATCGCCCCGGACAAGCTGCGGTTTTACCAGGTGCCGCGCTGAGGCCGGGGCGGGCAGGGCGGCCCGGCCCGCCGGCGGTGCTGGCCCGTCCCGCGGTCCGCAGGTAAACTATTCTCAGTTGCATCCAGGCGGCGGGCCAACCGGCTGCACCTGGATCATGCACCGTAAGCGTTAACGTCAACCAACGCGCACTGCTCAACCGTGGCAGGGCGCTAGCGTGGGTGCGCGGCTCCTGCCCAGTCTCTGGGGTCCGAATGCCATCTTCCCTCCCTTCCCGCTTTGATGTCGTGCGGATTCAGTTCGCCGTCATCATCTGCTTCTTTGTCGTCGGCCTGTCGCTGGGTGCTTTGCCGCTGTTCATCAGTGATGAGCTGGGGGCCAGCGACAGTATTGTCGGCATGGTGATCGGGGCGCAGTTCCTGGCGTCTTTGGGCAGCCGGGTCTTCGTGGGCAGGCTGTTGCGTTCAGGTGCGCGCCGGTGCGTGGCCGTGAGCCTGGCGGCGCTGGCGCTGTACGGCGTTCTGCTGGCGGTCAGTGATCAGGCCTTCGAGGGCGCGGTGCCGTTGCTGGTGGCCGCGCGCATCGTTCAGGGCGTGGCCGTGGGCACGTTGATCACGGCAGCCATCGTCTGGACCATCGACAAACTCGGCGAGTCCAGCACGGCGCGCGTGCTGGCCATGACCGGTATTTCAATCTACGGCGCCGTGGCCTGCGGCGCGCCCGTGGGCATCGTGCTGTTCAAACTCTGGGGGCTGGCCGCGGCCGGGGGCGTGGCGGTACTGGCCGCGTTGCTGGCCCTGGCCGCCTTGGCGACCGTCAGTGACGAGGTTCGCCATGGTGAACAGAAGGCGGCGGGGGGCCAGGTCTTCGGCAAGGTGTTGGTGCCGGGCGCTGTGCTGTTTCTGCACGGGGTGGGTTTTGTGTCGATCGAGGCCTTCGTTTCCCTGTATTTCGCGGCCTCGGGTTGGTCGATGGTGACGGTGGCGCTGTCGCTGTTCGGGCTCTCGTTCGTGGCGGTGCGCCTGAGCCTGGGCCACCTGTTGCAGGGCAATCGCCTGCAACGGCTGGCGGCGCTGTCGTTGGCGTGCCAGGCGTTGGGGCTGGCTTTGCTGGCCTTTGCCCCCAATCAGTATTGGGCCTTGTTGTTTGTGGCCCTGGTCGGCGGGAGTTGTTCCCTGACCTTCCCGGCACTGGGCACGCTGGCAGCCGGGCGCTGCAGCCCGCATGAACGCGGAACGGCGATGGCGTTCTACGCCGGTTTCCAGGATGCTTCCTATGCGCTGACCGGACCGGTGATCGGTCTCGTCATCCAGGCCTATGGCTATGGCACCGGGTTCTTCGCCGCGGCGCTGTGCGCTTTGGGCGGCCTGGCGCTGCTGCACCGTGCCCGTTCTTGAGCCGTATCTTCGCGTAACAATCCCGCCGAGCTGTTGCAGCCGCGCCGGTCCTGCTTCGAGAACGCTACCATGGGGCTGGGCGGCAAGCCCCGTCGAAAGAACAAGAAAAGGAGGAGCACAGCATGACGGCCGACATTGCGGTGGTATTGGGTTTGGCCCTGGTGGCGATCGTTCTGTTCGCCACCGAGAAACTCCGGATCGATGCGATTGCCTTGCTGGTGCTGGGGTCGCTGGCGGTGTTGGGCTTGGTGACGCCCGAGCAGGCGGTGGCCGGTTTCAGCAATCCGGCAACCATTACGGTGGCGGCGATGTTCGTGCTGGCCGCAGGGTTGCAGAACAGTGGCGCGCTGTCCGGGATCGGTGATCTGCTGGGGCGGGCGCGTTCTCCGTTCCAGTTTCTCGTGGTGCTGTTTCTCATCCTGGCGGCGATTGCGCCCTTTGTGAACAATACCGCCGTGGTCGCCGTGTTCATCCCGATCGTGATGACAGCCACGGCGCGTATCGGGATGTCGCCCTCCAAGGCCTTGATCCCCTTGTCATATGTATCGCAGATGGCGGGGGTCTGCACGTTGGTGGGGACTTCCACGAACCTGCTGGTCAATGCCATCGCGCGCGAGCAGGGCCATCCCGGTTTCACCATGTTCGAATTCACCTCCCTGGGGCTGATATGCATGGCGGTGGGGTGCCTGTACCTGCTGACGGTCGGCCGTTGGCTGTTGCCGGATGCGCGCGGCGGCGAGCTGGTGGAGCAATACGAGCTTGGCAAGTACATCACCGAGTTGCGTGTCATGCCGGACTCCTCGCTGATCGGCCAGTCGGTCGGAGACGCCAAGCTGGGCGAGGAGTATGGGGTGTTCGTGCTGGAACTGTTGCGCGGCGATGCCAAGGTGTGGGGGCCACGCGAACAGCAGATCGAGGCGGGCGACGTGTTGCTCGCGCGCGGCGACTGGACCAAGCTGGACGAATTGCGCAAGGAAGCAGGGCTGGAGGTGGATCCCCAGTTCAAGCTGGAGCAGCGTTCGTTCGAGGACGTCGAACAGGTGCTGACGGAAGTGATGATCGCGCCGCGTTCGCGCATCAGCGGGCGCACCCTGGCCAGTCTGGGCGCCGGCTGGCACCGCAATGCCACGGTGCTGGGCATCCATCGCCGCGGCCAGGTGTTGCGCGACAAACTCAAGGAAGTGCGCTTGCGGGTAGGGGACATCCTGCTGGTGCTGACGCCGGCGGCCGAGGCCGCCGATCTGCGCGGCGACGGCAATCTGATCGTGCTGTCCGAGCGCGAGGCCGAGAAGGCGATGGGTTGGCGCGCGCCGTTTGCGCTGGGCACCATGGCGCTGGTGATTCTGGTGTCGGCGCTGGGCTGGGTGCCGATCAGCATTACGTCGTTGATCGGCGCGGTGGCGATGACCCTGGCCGGCTGCCTGAAGGCCGATGATGTCTATGACGCTGTCGACTGGCGCATCATCATCCTGATGGCCGGACTGCTGCCTTTAGGGCTGGCCATGAGCGAAACCGGCGCTGCCCAGTTCCTGGTGGAGAACACCGTGGGGCTGGTCAGGGACCAGGGGCCGCTGATCGTGCTGGCCGTGGTGTACCTGATGGCGCTGTTGTTGACGGAGTTCATGAGCAACGCCGCTGCCGCCGTGCTGCTCACGCCGATCGGCATCTCGACGGCGCGGATGATGGATGTGGACGCCACCCCTTTCCTGATCGCGGTGACCTTCGCGGCCTCCACCAGCTTCGCCACGCCGGTGGGTTACCAGACCAACACGATGGTGTACGGTGCGGGCGGATACCGGTTTGCCGATTTCATCAAGGTCGGGCTGCCTCTGAACCTGATCTTCTGGGTGCTGGGGGTTGTTTTCATTCCCCTGTTCTGGCCTTTCTGACCGGGCAGCTTGCCGCGCGGCGGCCTGCCCGGCAGGACCGGCGTCATGCCTGCAACATCAGCACGGGCTTGCCGATCTGCTGGCGTGCCTCGATGCGGGCATGGACATCGGGGATGTCCTGCAGGCGGTAGCGCCCGGCAATGTCGATATGCAGCGTCCCGGCCAGGATCGCACCGAAGACGGCGTCAGCGCGACGCTGCACGGTAGCGCCGTCGCCCATGTGGTCGGCCAGGCGGGGGCGTGTCAGGAACAGCGAGCCGCTCTCGCCCAGTTCGATCGGGTCCAGATCCGTGACCGAGCCTGAGACGTTGCCGTAGTTGATCACCAGGCCGCGCTTGCGGCAGGCCCGGAAACTGTCGCGCAGCGTGGCCTTGCCTACTGCATCGAACACTACGTCCACGCCATGTCCCTGGGTGGCCGCGCGCACCTGATCCGCAAAGCCGCCCTGGGCATACGGCATGACATGATGGGCACCGCGTTGCGCGGCGATGCGGCATTTTTCTTCGGTACTGGCGGTGGCGAATATTTCCGCACCCCGTTGCCGTGCCATCTGGACCAGCAGCTGGCCGATACTGCCCGAGGCCGCATGGACCAGGCAGGTGCTGCCGGTTTGCAGGGCGGCGATGTCCTCGACCAGGTAGTGTGCCGTGCAGCCCTGAAACAGGGCGGCAGCCGCCAGGTCATAGGGAATCCCGGCTGGAATGCGGGCCAGGCGGTCGGCCGGTACGCTGGCGTACTCGGCGTAGCTACCCCAGGAAATACACCAGGCGACGCGGTCGCCGGGGGCCAGATGGTCTACGCCTTCGCCCGTCGTGACGACCTCTCCGGCGCCCTCCATGCCCAGGGTGATGGGCAGGCGTAAAGGGTAGGTGACGGAGTTGGCGTACTTGCCCTGCCGGGTATGGATATCCATGAAATTGATGCCTGCGCAGGCTACCTTGACGATGACGTGGCCGGGCCGCGAGGTAGGCATGGGCAGGTCGTTACGTCGTTGCAGCGCCTGCGGCCCGCCATAGCTTTCGATGATGATGCCTTGCATGAATGTGGGTTCCGTTGATCGAGGCGGCCGCATCACCGCCGGGGATGCCGGCCGGGGCCGTTGCATCAGGCAAAGGGCATGGTAAAACGCTTCAATCTCCTCGAATATTCCCTATGCATGCACATCATCCGTGCATAAATTACCCGATGATCGATTGGCAGGATTTGTATGTTTTCTCGGTGCTGGCTCGCCGCCACTCGCTTTCGGCGGCGGCCCGTGAGTTGCAGGTCGAGCATGCAACGGTGGGCCGGCGTATCGACGCCCTTGAGAAAACGCTGGGCCTGAAGCTGGTGGATCGCTTGCCGCGCAGCCGTCCGTTGACGGCGGACGGTGTTGCCCTGAGCCGGATCCTGCAGACCATGCCTGATATCGCGGCGCAGGTGCAGCAGCTTGCGCGCCGGGCAGCCATTGATGTGGCCGGCACGGTCCGGGTCAGCGCACCGCCTTCGTTGGCGATGCACACGCTCGCGCCGCGCATGGGCGAGCTGCGCCGCCAGCATCCCGGCCTGCAGGTGGTGCTATTGCCCGCGTTGTCGCTCATGGCGCTGGACAAGGGCGAGGCGGATATTGCGCTGCGCACGGTCCGTCCGGAGCAGGCCGGCGTATCGCGGCGGCGTGTCGGCATCGTGCGGTTTGCGCTCTATGGCAGCGCCGAATTCGCTGGGCGGCCGCCGGCGCAATGGACTTTCATCGCGTACGACGACAGCCTGGACCTTCTGCCCCAACAACGATGGCTGCATGAGGTCAGGCAAGGGCGGCCAGTGGTGTTCTCGGCCAGTGAGCTGGTCTCTCAGCAGATGGCGGCCCGCCAGGGCCTGGGGGCCGTGGTGCTGCCGACCGCGCTGGGTGACAGTGACGCGGCCTTGCAGCGCTTGCCTGTCGAGGTTGCACCGGTGCAGCGCGAGCTGTGGTTGACCGTCTACCCGGACATGCGGCGCTCACCCGCCGTCAAGGCCGTGATGGATTTCCTGATTGCGTGCATCGAGAGCGAGCCGCAGTTGCGGGTGGCTCCTGCGGGCCGCTGAGCCCTGGCCGGGCTGCACGGGCCGACTCAGGCCTGCGTGGCCCAGCAGCCCTCGAATAATTGCGTGACGGCGGCGTCCAGTACGGCGCCGGGCACGCCATCGCGGGCTTGCAGGCTCAAGCCGGTGAGGAAGGTCTGAAAGACGGCTGCCAGGGCGCGCACATCGGTGCCGGGCGGCAGATCCCCCGCGTCCACGGCGCGTTGCACGCAGCGGCGCAGCCCTTCATGGGTGTGGGCCCGTTGTCTGGCCAGCAGTTGCTGCAGGTGTTCGTTTTCGGGCGAGCAGGTGCTGGCCGACAGCACCAGCAGACAGCCTTTGGGGTGACCACGCCCGGTCTGCATTCTGGCCGAGCGCCGCAGCGACTGCTCGATGGCTTGCCTGGGCGGCAGGCTGTCGTCCCAGAGCGCGGCATTGACCTGGCCGTGCGTGGCGAGGTAGTGCTCGACGACCTCCCTGAAGAGCGACTCCTTTGATCCGAAGGCTGCATAGAAACTGGGGGCGGTAATGCCGCCGCCCAGATTTGCCTTGAGCAGGGCCAGCGAGGTCGATTCATAGCCGTGTTCCCAGAACAAGTGCATGGCCTGTTCCAAGGCGGCGTCGCGGTCAAAGCGGCGGGGGCGGCCCATCTGTGCCATGGCGGATTTCCTCTTTGCTGTGACATTCATACTACTTGATACATAAGTCGTTGACAACGCGTTGTGGTGGCGTCAATATCTGTACCGATCGATATATAAATAGGCATCGGTATGGATTTTTTCAAGGCAGGCGGTTGCGGGGGTACCGGGTTTGCGGCGCGGCTCCGGGCGGCCGTGGCGGGTCGCCGTTCAGGATGGCTGGACGGGTGGGAGGCCGTATGTCGCTAAGACAGAGCGCGGAGCAGGCTGCGGCCGCTGCGGGCCTGCCCTATGGGGCGCTGCTGGCGCTGGCGACCACAGGCTTTATCGGCATCCTGACCGAAACCCTGCCGGCCGGTCTGTTGCCGCAGATCAGCCAGGGCCTGGGCGTGTCGCAAGCCCTGGCCGGGCAGACGATCACCGTCTATGCCGTCGGTTCGATCCTCGCGGCCATTCCCTTGACCCTGGCTACCCGCCATTGGCGTCGGCGTTCGGTGTTGCTGATGGCGATTGCCGGTTTTCTGGTGTTCAACACCATCACCGCGCTGTCCAGCAGCTATCCGCTCACGCTGGCGGCACGCTTGCTGGCGGGCCTGGCGGCCGGGCTGTCATGGACGCTGTTGCCCGGATACGCTCGGCGCATGGTGGCGCCGGCGCAGCAGGGGCGCGCGATGGCGCTGGCGATGGCCGGCACGCCGGTGGCGCTGGCGCTGGGCGTGCCGTTGGGAACCTGGCTGGGGCAGGCGATCGGCTGGCGCAACACCTTCGGCCTGGTGTCCGGCGTGACACTGGTGCTGTGGATCGGCGTGCTGCGTGCGATGCCGGATTTTCCGGCTCAGCGGACGGCGCATCGGCGTCTGCGGACGGTGTTACGGCTGCCCGGGCTGCGCCCGATCCTGCTGACGACGGCGTTGTGGATGCTGGCGCACAACCTGCTTTACACCTACGTCGCGCCGTTCGTGGCTCAGGCCGGCCTGGGCGGGCAGGTTGACCGGGTGCTGCTGGTGTTCGGTGTCTGTGCCCTGTTGAGCCTCTGGCTGGCAGGCCTGGCGGTCGACCGCTGCTTGCGTCGCTGCGTGTTGAGCAGCCTCGCGCTGTTTGTGGCGGCGGCCGGTTTGTTGGCGGGGGGCGCCACGCAGGCGGGCACGGTGTATCTGGCGGTGATCCTGTGGGGCTTGAGCTTCGGTGGGGCTGCCACCCTGTTGCAGACGGCGCTGGCTGACAGTGCCGGCGAGGCTGCCGATGTGGCCCAGTCCATGAGCGTCACCATCTGGAATAGCGCTATCGCGGGGGGAGGGGCCGTGGGCGGGCTATTGCTGCAAAGCCAGGGCCTGACGGTTTTCCCCTGGGTGCTCGCTGCCCTGGCTCTGGCAGCGTTGTTGGTCGCGGCCGGGGCGCGCCGCCATGGTTTTACGCCCGGACCGCGTGCAGGCAAATCCGCGTGCGCTCGCCAGCCCGCTGTACAGCCCTGCCCGCGCTGAAGGTTTCAACGCAGGCTGCAGCGACCCTAGTCTGCGGCCTGTTTTCTTGTCTTGCTACAGGAGTGTGAGTCATGTCTTCTCTTTCAGGAAAAACGGCGTTGGTGACCGGCGCTAGCCGGGGCATCGGGGCAGCTATTGCCCGCGCGCTGGCGCGTCAGGGCGCCGATGTGGCGCTGACCTATGGAAGCTCGAAAGCCAAAGCCGAAGCGGTCGCCGCCGAGATCCGGGCGCTGGGCCGGCGTGCCGAGATTTTTCCGCTTGATGCCAGCGATGCGGGGCAGGTCGCGGCAGTGGTGGATCAGGCTGCCGCGGCATTCGGCCGTCTGGATATCCTGGTCAATAACGCGGGCAACTTTCATGCCGGGACCATCGACCAGCTGACATTGGAGGATTATGAGCGGACGTTCTCGGTCAACGTGCGCGCCGTTTTTGCCGCCACGGCGCAGGCGGTCAAGTATCTGCCGGATGGCGGGCGCATCGTGTCGATCGGCAGTTGCCTTGCCCCGCGCGCCGGGCGCGCCGGCATCAGCCTGTATGCGGCCAGCAAGGCCGCCCTGGTGGGCTTTACCAAGGGGGTCGCCCGCGACCTGGGCGCGCGTGGCATTACCGCCAACGTGGTCCAGCCCGGACCGACGGATACGGACATGAATCCGGCGGATGGTCCGCAAGCGCAGGCAATGCGCGCCACCCTGGCCTTGCCTGCCTACGGCCAGCCGGAGGACGTGGCCGCGATGGTGGCGCATCTGGCCGGCGCAGGGGGCAACTACATCACCGGTGCGCTGATCGACGTCGATGGTGGGTTCAATGCCTGAACGCTTGAGAAGGTGGGGCTGATAGATAGGCAACCTACCGGCCGGTAGCTTTTGCTACACTGTGATCTTTGGCTGCCGCCTCCCTCCGGGGGCGGCCGACGGCCTGCCCGCAGGGTGCGCCACGATACAGCCGGCATCAGTCTCTTGGGGGTCGCCATCGTGATGACACGCTCACCCGCGCTTGAACGGGTCTGCGCAGCCGCCGTCGCGCATTTTTCCGAACGCAGCTATGACGGCGGTTCGCTCAGTGAAATCGCCGAGGCGGTCGGCATCCGCAAAGCGTCGCTCTACAGTCACTTTGCCAGCAAGGACGCGTTGTTCCTGGCGGCATACGGCGAGGCGCTGCAGGTCGAGCAGGCGTTTGTCAGGCAATCATTCGCAGCCGAAGCGCCCAAGACCGCGCCAGGATCACGTTATTGCGCCAGCCTGGCGCAGCGTTATGGCGAGTCGCAGCACCTGCGTCTGTTGCTGCGTACCGCCTATGTGCCGCCGCAGGCCCTGGTGGCGGCGGTAGATGAAGGCTACGAAGATTATCTGGGAGTGCTGCAAGGTGGCTTCGAGGCCAGGTTGAAAGTCTGGCCGCAGACAGCGGGCCGCTTGTCGGGCGCGGACCTCAGGCTTTACGGCCAGGCCTATCTGGCCATCGTCGACAGCCTGCACGTCAAGCTTGTGTACACCAATGGCAAGGATGTCGGCACCCGCTTGAAAGCCATGCAACGCCTGCTGGGTGACTCCCTGCGGCTGACCACCGGATAAGGACCGCTGTTCCATGACAACCCATACCCCTGCCGCCGCCGGCGCGCCCCGCGGTTCGCTGGGCTTTGCGCTCATCCTTTTGCTGGCTTTGCTGACGGCGCTCGATGCCATGGCCATCGATATGTACCTGCCGGCCATGCCCACCATTGCCGATGTCTTCGGTGCCAGCCCGGCGCGCGTGCAGCAGACTTTGTCGGTGTTCCTGGCGGGCCTGGCCGTAGGGCAGGCCTTCTATGGGCCGCTGCTGGACCGCTATGGGCGGCGGTTGCCCTTGCTGGCGGGTCTGGTGATGTTCGTGCTGGGTTCGGTCCTGGCGGCGCAGGCCGCGTCGGTGGATGCTTTGCTTGCCGCCCGTTTCCTGCAGGCCCTGGGCGCGGCAGGCGGACTGGTGACCCCGCGCGCCATCGTGGCAGACCGCTGCGACGTGGCCGAGTCTTCCCGGATTTTCTCGTTGTTGATGCAGTTCATGATGATTGCGCCGATCCTGGCACCGCTGCTGGGCGGCTATCTGCTGGGCCATGGCGGGTGGCGTTTCATTTTCTGGACCCTCGCCGGCCTGGGCCTGCTGGGCCTGGCCTGGTGTCTGGCTGCCTTGCCCGACACGCTGCCCCCGGATCGCCGGGTGCCCTTGAGGCCGGGCACCATTGCGCGGGGTTATGGCCGGCAGATGGCCAGCCCGGTTTTCATGGCATACACCCTGGCCGGCGGCTGCATCCTGGGTTCGCTGTTTCTCTATATCAGCAGTTCGGCCTTCGTGTTCACCGAGCATTTCCGGCTGACGCCAGCCCAGTTCAGCTATCTGTTCGCGGCCAATTCCGTGGCGCTGGTGCTGGGCGGGCACGTCGGCAATGTGCTGCTGCGGCGCGGCGTGCATCCTCGCCACACCCTGTATATCGGTATCGCCCTGCATGGCCTGGCGGGTCTGGGCCTGTACCTGATCGTCCAGGCCGGCGGGGCATCGCTGGAGGTGTACATCGCCTTGTTGGCGTTTGCCGTGGGGGCGCTGGGGTTGATTTTTGGCAACCTGACCGCACTGACCATGGCCAGTGCCGGGCGCCAGGTGGGTGTGGCCTCGGCCTTGATGGGGAGCTTGCACTATCTGCTGTCGGCGGTGATCGGCTACCTGGCCAGCCTGGCGGCAGCCGGGCCCGCGGCCCTGCCGGCAGCCATTGCCGTGTGCGCGGCGCTGGCTGGCGGTCTGTGTCTGGTCGCCAGCCGTCTGGCGGGGCGGGCCGGGGCCACCGGCTGATCTGCCCGAGGCCCCGGCCTGCTCAGCCGGCCTGACGGAAGCCCGGCTGCGCGGTGAAGCGGCTGATATGGTGGTCGCGATCACCGAACAGGGTGTTGATCACCGTCAGCCGCTTGAACATATGGGCCGCCGGCAGTTCGTTGGTCACGCCGATGCCGCCATGCAGTTGGACGGCTTCCTGGCCGACGGCGCGGGCGGCTTGCCCGATGCGGGCCTTGGCGGCCGACACATAGCGGCGCCGCTCCTCGGGCGGGGCGGAGTCGTAGCGGCCTGCCGCCAGCATGGTGATGGAGCGCGCCTGTTCGGCGTGGATCAGCATGTCGGCCATGCGGTGTTGCAGCGCCTGGAAACTGGCGATGGGCACGCCGAACTGCTTGCGCAGCTTGGTATAGCCGACCGTGGTTTCAATCAGGGCATCGATCAGGCCGACGGCTTCGGCGCACAGCAGCACGCAGGCATAGTCGGCGGTGGCCTCGAGGATGTCCCAGCCCTTGCCTTCGGTGCCCACCAGCGTGCCGGGGGTGTTGTCCAGGCGGATGTCGGCGGCGCGCAGATTGTCGATGCTGCGATAGTCCTTGATCTGCAGGCCGGGCGCATCGCGGTCCACGAGATAGAGCGAGATGCCGTCGGTGTCGCCGGTCTCCCCGTACGAGCGTGCCGACACCAGCAGCCAGTCGGCCTGCGCACCGTGGGTGATGACGCATTTTTCGCCGCTCAACCTGCCCTGGTTGGCGCGGGTCCGGACCTCGTTGAGCTGATAGCGTGAGCGGGCTTCGTTGAAGGCCGGGGCCAGCTTCAGCTCGCCGGTGGCCACGGCGCTCAGGATGGC
>JAEWJD010000112.1 GCA_023386765.1 Pseudomonadota bacterium
GGCCGCCCGAGGGCGGCCGCGGACACAGTGCGATGAAACGCCCCGAGGGGCGCGGCGTGCCGGAGGCGGCTTAGTGCCCGACCAGCGTGGCGAAGCCGCCCCAGCACATGCGCTTGAAGTCGAACACGCCCTCGCAGCAATTGCCGGTCAGGCGCGGATCGGCCATCGCCAGGGCGTTGACGCGGTCGCGTTCGGCCTTGCTGGCATAGAGGATCCAGGCGAATACCACCGTTTCATCCTCTTGCGCGCCGGCTGCAGCACGAAATGAGGCCACCCCTTCCTTGTCGATGTCTTCCGCTACGCATTCGCGATAATCCAGTGCCCCGTGTTCCCGCCACACGATCTGTGCCTGCTCGGACATTTCCCGATAGGTTTGCAGTTTGGCCCGCGGGACGGGCAGCAGGAAACCGTCAATGTACTTTTCCATGGATTCTTCCTTAGCGTGGCGTGGTTCAGGGGGGGGCGGGACGGTCGCAGCTTGAGTCCGGCATGGACCGTAGCCCGCTCACATGCACTGTATCGGCGGGCGCGGCGGCCTCAGATAGGAAATTGCGACAATCTTGAGGGTGGATTGCGACAATCGCCGGGCGTATGCTTTTTGGCATGAAAAACATCGTCTTTCTGTTGCCGCAGGCAGCCAACATCGCCTCGCTGGAAACGGCCAGGCAGGGTTTCCTGGCCGCCAACGACTACTTGCGCCTGCAGGGGCGCGCGCCCCGGTTCGCATTGCGCACCCTGGCCGTGACGCCGGAGGTGCGCCTGGACGAGGGCCGCATCACGGTGCAGGCCGATGGGGTGCTGGCCGATGCCCGCGATATCGATCTCTGCATCGCCCCTCCCTTGCTGGGTCCGGTGCCCGAGGCCGTGGCGTCCAATCGGGGCATGATCGACTGGCTGGCGCGCCATCACCAGGCCGGGGGAGAGGTTGCGAGCCTGTGCATGGGGGCGGCGCTGCTGGCGGCAGGCGGACTCTTGGACGGTCGCCAGGCCGTGGTGCACTGGGCGGCACAGGCGCTCTATGCGAGCCTGTTTCCGCAGGTGGATTGGATCAGTGACCGCATCGTGCTGGCAGAAGGGGGCGTCTACACCAGCGGCGGCGCGTTCTCCGCTGCGCATCTGGTGCTGCATTTGATCGAGCGCGATACCGACCGCGATACCGCCATCTGGTGCGCCAAGTATTTCCAGCTTGACTGGGGTCGCCAGAGCCAGTTGCCGTTCTCTGTCTTCATGGGGCAGAAGTCGCATGCGGATCGGGTGGTGCAGGCGGTGCAGAGCGAGATCGAGGAGCGCTACACGCAGAAAATCACCGTCGAGGCCTTGGCCCGCCGTCATGCCCTGGGGCGGCGCAGCCTGGAACGGCGCTTTCGTCTGGCCACCGGCAACAGTATTGTCGAGTACCTGCAGCGGGTGCGCGTCGAGGCCGCCAAGCAGCGTCTGGAGAGCTCCCGCAAGAGCGTGGCCGAAGTCATGTACGACGTTGGCTATAACGATAGCAAGGCGTTCCGGGAGGTCTTCAGCAAGCATTGCGGCATGTCACCCGTGAGCTACCGGGAACGCTACCGTGGCGGCTAGGGCGGGCGGGGCTGGCATCGCTTGAGCGGATCGGGATTGCTCGCCGGGGTCCTCCGGTTTTCCTGGCTGGCCCTGTTTTTTTAAAAAGAAGTATTAACGATTATCATTACGTTGTTTCCAGATTAGGCCGTCGGCTCGGGCGGCCCGTATTTCTCCGCCATGACCAGATTGCTCTTGATCGAAGACAACACCGCCTTGAGCGGTCTGCTGAGTACCCATCTGACCCGGGAGGGTTTCGATATCGAGGTCGCCGGCAATGGTGGGCAGGCCATCGAGATGGCTGCCGGGGATCGCTATGACGCGATGGTGCTGGATCTGGGTTTGCCGGACATGGGCGGCGTGCAGGTGCTGGAGAGCGTGAACCTGGGACGTACCGCAAGGGTGCCGTGCCTGGTGTTGACCGCGCGCGATGCGCTAGAGAGCCGTATCCGCCTGCTGGAAAGCGGCGCGGACGACTACGTGCTCAAGCCGTTCGAGGTCACCGAGCTGGTGGCCCGTCTGAGGGCGGTGCTGCGGCGCACGCAGGCCTGCGGGCTGGAGCTGGCACGCGGCAATGTGCGGTACGACCGCCGTTGCCGGACCTGGCTGATTGGCGGAGCCTCGCAGGATATCCCGCGCCGCGAGTCGATGCTGCTGGAAGAGTTGATGCGCGCCTTTCCCCGTATCGTCGTCAAGGACCGGGTGGAGGAGCGTCTCTACGACATCGACGAGAGCGTCACGACCAACGCCATCGAGGCGCTGGTGTCGCGTCTGCGCCGGCGCCTGGCGGCAGGGCGGGCATCGGTGCAGATCCACACGGTGCGTGGGGTGGGCTACCGGCTGGTGGAGGCCGACAAGGCGTGAAACCGTGGTTACGCAGCCTGCAGGCGCGGGTGTTTCTGGCAGCGGTGCTGGTGTTCATGCTCGGCTTTGCCTCGGTCATCCTGTTTGTCTATGAGTCGGGAGCGTATCTGCGCCTGAGCCTAATGCAGTTGCAGGCCGCCGAGATCGCAGGCGGCTTCACCTCCGCGAGCGACCCCTTGCAACTCCCCCGCAGCCACGCAGGCGGGGCTTTGAGTTACACCTTGTACGACGGGCAGGGTGGCCTGCTCTGGTACTCCCCGGATCGCAGCGGCCCCATACGACGCTCCAAGGCGGAACTGCGCAGGCTGACGCCTGGCATCCATCTGAGTTTGCCGCGCGGCAAGGGCGATGTGATCACTGCCGCCTTGCGCCTGCCCGATGGCGCCGTGCTGCTGGTCGCCAAGGACGATGTGCGTGAGCGGGAGGTGATCAGCATGGTCATGTCCTCCCGCTATGTGCAGGCCCTGCTGCTGTTTCTGCCGTTGGCTGCGCTGGCGGCCTGGCTGATCCGCTGGCTGGTCAAGCGCAGCCTGGCTCCACTGGAGCGGGCCGCGCGCGCGACGCAGGGCATCGTGCCGGAGGATCCGGGCTACCGTCTGGACCTGCGGGAGATGCCACAGGAAATCGTGCCGCTGGCGGCCGCGGTCAACTCGGCCCTGGATCGGCTCACGCTTGCCCTGGAGCGCGAGCGGCAACTGGTGGCCGATGCCGCCCATGAGCTGCGCACGCCATTGACTGTCCTGGATCTGCGCCTGCAGCAAGGCCAGGCGGACGGCGCGATCGATTGGCCGGCGGTGCAGGGAAATATGCAGGATCTGCGCCGGCGCGTGCATCAGTTGCTGTCCCTGGCGCAGCATGAACGCGCCCGTCAGGGCGCCGCGCCAGCGACAGCGAAGCTGGCCCGTGTGTGCCGCGAGGTAGTGGCCGCGATGATTCCGCTCTACGACGCGAGTGGGCGCCGGCTGTCGGTGAGCTTGATCGAGGGTGCGGTCGTGCGCGGTCATGCCGAGGAGCTCAAGGACGCCATCCGCAACGGCCTGGAGAATGCCCTGCGGCATGGTGAAGGGGAGGTGCGGTTGCGCCTGCATCGCAGCGAGAGCGGCTTTGTGCTGGATATCTGCGATGAGGGTGACGGCATTCCCCTGGCTCAGCGTGAGGCCGTATTCGCGCGTTTTCGGAAGGGAACCGGAGTCGGCGCCGGGTCGGGCCTGGGGCTGGCGATCGTGCGGCGGGTGATGCACAACGCCGGAGGCTCGGCGGTATTCGTATCGGTTCGGCCTTGCGTGCTGCGGCTGTGTTTCGTGGCTGCCTGAGGCAGGCAAACCACAGTGCCTGGCAGGCGTCAGGAAATGGTCAGGGCCTGCGGATAAATTGCGTATTGAAAATTATTCTTATTCATAAACGCAATAAGAGCGGGCCGCCAACGGAAAGGGGAAGCGGCTGCCGGCTTATCGGAGAGCTTTGTGTTGTCGCTTGTTTTTTCGGGGCGTCCAGCTACGCCCGCAATGGTGATTCGTGGGTTGTTGCTGTCGCTGGCCGTGCC
>JAEWJD010000139.1 GCA_023386765.1 Pseudomonadota bacterium
CGACGTCGAACTTCTGTACGGGCCAACCCATACCGAAGGAGTTTTGCCATGTCGATGATTACCGCTCGCGCCGCCCAGGCCGAAACCCGTCCCGCCGCCTCTGCCAGGCCGGCTTCCTTTCATGGCGTCTGGGTGCCGCTGGTCACGCCGTTCAATGAAGACGGGCCGGACCTGCCGGCGCTGCGTCGCCTGACGCGCCATTACCGCCAATGCGGCGTCGATGGGCTGGTGGTTTGCGGCAGCACCGGCGAAGCCGCCGCCATGGACGAATACGAGCAACTGGTGACGCTGGATACGGTCTTGGCCGAAGCCGGCGATCTGCCTGTGGTGATGGGGCTGGCCGGCAACCATCAGCGTGACGTGTTGCGCCGCCAGGCAGTTTTCACCTCGCGGCCGCTGGCCGGGCTGCTCACGCCGGCCCCGTACTACGTGCGTCCTGGCCAGGCGGGGCTGGCCGACTATTTCCGCGCCCTGGCCGACGCCTCGGCCGTGCCGCTCATCCTCTACGACATTCCCTATCGCACCGGCGCGCAGATCGAGACAGACACGCTGCTGGCGCTGGCCGGACACGAGAACATCCGGGCCATCAAGGACTGCGGCGGCTGCATCGACAAGACCCAGGCCGTTATCGCCCATGGCGGCTTGCAGGTGCTGGCGGGCGAAGATCTGCAGATGCTGGCCATCCTGGCCATGGGCGGCAGCGGGTTGATCGCGGCCTCGGCGCACGTGCGTGCCGATCTGTATGTGGCCATGTTCCAGGCCATGCAGGCCCAGCAGGTGGCCGTGGCGCGACAGATCTATCATGCGCTTGCGCCCCTGATGCGCCTGATGTTTGCCGAGCCCAATCCCGGCCCCCTCAAGGGCCTGCTGGCTCGCCAGGGCTGGATGAGCGAGCAGCTGCGCGCGCCCATGGCACCGGCCAGCCTGGCGCTGATCGGGCAGCTGGAGGCGGCGTTTGCGGAGCTGGAGCGTCGCTACCCGGTGGCCTGAGCCGTCCAGTTGGGGCGATCCCGCTTGGCAGAGCAGGGGGTGGTGGACTACAACTGCCCCTCACGGCTTTACCGACATCCGCGCCCCGGCGCGACCCTGGAGACTCTTGCCTCATGAGCGCGCCTGCTGCCACGACCGATCGGGTATTCGACTACATCATCGTGGGCGCCGGCTCGGCGGGCTGCCTGCTGGCCAACCGTCTGTCGGAAGATCCGTCGCTGCAGGTATTGCTGCTGGAGGCAGGCGGGCCGGACAACTGGCATTGGATTCACATCCCGGTGGGCTACCTGTATTGCATCGGCAATCCGCGCACCGACTGGTGCTACCGCAGCCAGCCGGATCCCGGCCTGGGCGGGCGCAGCCTGGGCTATCCGCGTGGCCGCGTGCTGGGCGGCAGTTCGTCGATCAACGGCATGATCTACATGCGCGGCCAGCGTGCCGACTATGACGGCTGGGCCGCGCTGGGCAATTGCGGCTGGGGCTGGGAAGACGTGCTGCCGCACTTCAAGGTTTGCGAGGATCACCACGCCGGCGCCAGCGAGTTCCACGGTGCCGGCGGCGAATGGCGGGTCGAGCGTCAGCGCCTGTCCTGGGAGCTGCTCGATGCCTTCCGGATGGCCGCGGCCCAGGCGGGCATTCCGTCGATTGACGATTTCAACCGCGGCAACAATGAGGGCTGCGATTATTTCGAGGTCAACCAGCGCGCCGGCGTACGCTGGACATCCGCCAAGGCCTTTCTGCGCCCGGCCCGCAAGCGCCCCAACCTGACGGTGCTGACCGGCGCGCAGGTGCAACGCATCGTGTTCGAGCAGCGCCGTGCCATCGGCGTGCAGTATCGCCGCGAGGACGGCACCAGCCATACCGCCCAGGTGCGCGCCGAAGTGCTGCTGGCCGCCGGGGCCATCGGCTCGGCGCAACTGCTGCAGGTCTCGGGGGTGGGCCCGGGCGCGCATCTGCAGTCGCTTGGCGTGCCGGTGGTGCATGATGCGCCCGGGGTGGGCGGCAATCTGCAGGACCATCTTCAGCTGCGCCTGATCTACCGCGTGAGCAACGCCCGCACGCTCAACACCATGGCTTCCAGCTGGTGGGGCAAGGCGGCGATGGCCTGGCGTTACGCCTGGTCGCGCAGCGGGCCCCTGAGCATGGCGCCTTCGCAGCTGGGAGCGTTCGCCCGCTCCAGCGCCTTGCAGACCCGCGCCAATGTCCAATACCACGTGCAGCCCCTGTCGCTGGAACGCTTCGGCGAGCCGCTGCACCGCTTCCCCGCTTTCACGGCGTCGGTCTGCAATCTGCGTCCGAGCAGCCGCGGCCATGTCCGTATCGTCGCACCCGATACGGCTACCCCACCCGACATCCTGTGCAACTACCTGTCCACCGAGGATGACCGCCAGGTTGCCATCGAAAGCATCCGCCTGACGCGCCGCATCGTCTCTCAACCGGCGCTGGCGGCCTTCCGACCTGAAGAATACAAACCTGGCCTGGCGGTTCAGACCGAAGAGGATCTGGCGCGGGCTGCCAGCGAGATCGGCACCACCATTTTCCATCCGGTAGGCACCTGCCGCATGGGCGTGGATGAGCGCGCGGTGGTGGACCCGCTGTTGCGGGTGCGCGGCGTGACCGGCCTGCGTGTCATCGATGCGTCCATCATGCCGACCATCACTTCCGGCAACACCAATTCACCGACCATCATGATCGCCTCCAAAGGGGCCGAGCTGTTGCGCCAGGCCCGCCCCTGAGGCGGGGGCGCGGCCCGGATCGGCTGCGGTTTGTAGGGGAAATCACGCAGGGCCACGGCCCGGATCGGGCCGGGCGGTGCGGTATAGTTTTCCCGCTTCCATCCCTGTGCCATGGCACGCTGCCGGCTCATGCCCCAGCGAGGGCCATGCTATCGCTGTATGCCCGAACCTATCGAAATCATCGCCACGCTCCTGTTTGCCGTGGCGGTCCTGCACACCTTTTCCGTCCCGGTGTTTGCGCGCCTGGCGCATCGCAACGGCCCGCACGCCGGCGTCTGGCACCTGTTGTCCGAAGTCGAGGCCGTCTTCGGCGTCTGGGCCTTTGCGCTGGTCGTGGTCATGGCGGCCATGCAGGGCAGCGCACAGGCGGTGGCCTATATGGACACGCGCAATTTCACCGAACCCCTGTTCGTGTTCGTGATCATGGTGGTGGCTTCCAGCCGGCCCATCCTGGAGCTGGTCAATCTGCTGGTGCGTGGCGTGGCCCGGCTGCTGCCGGTGCGCCGCGAGCTGGCCACCTTCTTCGTGGTGATGTCGGTGGTGCCGCTGGGCGGCTCCTTCATCACCGAACCGGCCGCCATGACGCTGGCCGCGCTGTTGTTGCGCGATGGCTATTTCCGCGTGCACGGGCAGGCCGGCTTCAAGTACCTGGCGCTGGGCGTGTTGTTCGTCAATGTTTCCATCGGCGGGGTACTGACCTCGTATGCGGCGCCGCCGGTGCTGATGGTGGCGTCCACCTTCGACTGGGACACCGCCTTCATGGCCAGCCATTTCGGCTGGCGCGCCGCCATTGCGGTCCTCGTCAATGCCGGCGTGCTGACGCTGGTTTGCCGCCGGGTCCTGCTGGCCAGCGGCGAACGCGGCCAGGACGGCGGGCAGGACAAGCGTCCGCCGGTGCCGGCCTGGGTCATCGCCGTGCACCTGGTATTTCTGGTGGGGGTGGTGCTCACCGCCCATCATCCGGCGGTGTTTCTGGGTTTCATGATGATGTTCATTGGCTTTGCGGAGGCCTACAAGCGCTACCAGAACCGTCTGATGATCAAGGAAGGGCTGATGGTGGGCTTCTTTCTGGCCGGCCTCGTCGTCCTGGGCGGCCTGCAGAAATGGTGGTTGCAGGATCTGCTGGGCGGGCTGCAGCCCATGGTGCTGTTCTGGGGGGCCACGGCCCTGACGGCCATTACCGACAACGCTGCGCTCACCTATCTGGGCTCGCTGGTCGAGGGCACCAGCGAAGCCTGGCGCTACATGCTGGTGGCCGGGGCCGTGACCGGTGGCGGCCTGACCGTCATCGCCAATGCGCCCAATCCGGCCGGATTTGCGATTCTCAAGAACCATTTCCCCGATGGCAGTATTTCGTCGGGCAGGCTGTTTCTGGCCGCGCTTGCGCCCACCCTGGTGGCCGCCACGCTGTTCCTGCTGCCGGGTTGAGGCGTCAGGCCGGGCGGCGCCCGGCCGCGCACGGCGGTGGCGGAGCAAAAAACCGCTAGAATTCAGTACTTTCCCGTAGTTTCCAGCTGTGCCCGACGGATTTCCCGCCCATTGCGGGGCGCGCTCGGGCCGGTAGTACTGCCAGTCAGGCAGGGAGTTCTGATTTCATGCCTATTTACGCTTACAAGTGCGGCAGCTGTGGCCATGCCCAGGACGTGCTGCAAAAAATCTCCGATGCCCCGCTGACCGACTGTCCGGAATGCGGCAAGAGCACCTACAGCAAGCAGGTGACCGCCGCGGGCTTTCAGCTCAAGGGCTCGGGCTGGTATGTGACCGATTTCCGCAACAACGGCGGGGCCGCCGCCAAGCCGGCAGCCGAGTCGGCGCCGGCCAGCCCGGCGCCGGCAGCGCCGTCCACGCCTTCCTGATCCATGTTCAAACGGTACTTCATCGCGGGCCTGCTGATCTGGGCGCCCCTGGCCATCACGGTCTGGGTCCTGGGGATGCTGGTGACCACCTTCGAAGGGTTTGTCCCCGGTTTTCTCTCGTCCGAAGCGCTGTTCGGCGTCGAGATCCCGGGATTCCGCTTCGTGCTGGTGATCGCGGTGGTGCTGCTGACCGGCGTGCTGGCCGCCAATCTGCTGGGCCGCAGCCTGATCGAACAATGGGAGCGCATCCTCGGGCGCATCCCCTTGGTGCGCTCGATTTACAATTCAGTCAAACAGGTCAGCGACACGGTCCTGGCGCCCAACGGCCGAGCCTTCCGCCAGGCCGTGCTGATCCAGTATCCGCGCGCCGGCTCCTGGACCATCGCCTTCCTGACCGGAGCGCCGAACGGCGAAGTCGCGTCGTATCTGCCGGGTGAACACCTGAGCGTCTACGTCCCGACTACGCCCAATCCGACCTCGGGCTTTTTCCTGATGTTGCCGCGTGACCAGGTGATCAATCTGGACATGTCGGTCGACACGGCATTGAAGTACATCGTTTCCATGGGAGTGGTGGCGCCGCCGGAGCAATCCGCGATGCGCCGCGCCCCATCGCAAGCGGCGCCTCGCGCCGAACCGTAATTTTTAGACGCTCATAAGCCAAACAACGGAGTTATCCCGCATGCGTACCTGCTACACCGGCCAGGTTTGCCGTGACCATCTCGGCCAGACTGTCACCCTGTACGGCTGGGTGAACCGCCGCCGCGACCACGGCGGGGTGATTTTCATCGACCTGCGCGACCGCGCCGGCCTGGCCCAGATCGTGTTCGATCCGGACAACGCCCCGGCCTTCGCCACGGCCGAGCGTCTGCGCAACGAGTTCTGCGTGCGCGTGACCGGCCTGGTGCGCGAGCGCCCGGCAGGCACCACCAACGCCGAGCTGGCCTCGGGCGAAATCGAAGTGCTGTGCCGTGAAGTCGAGATCCTGAACGCCTCGGTCACGCCGCCCTTCCAGCTCGACGATGACAACCTGTCGGAAACCACCCGCCTGACGCACCGCGTGCTGGACCTGCGCCGCCCGCAGATGCAGCGCAACCTCATGCTGCGCTATCGCGTTTCGATCGAGGTGCGCAAGTTCCTCGACGAGCTGGGCTTCATCGACATTGAAACCCCCATGCTCACCAAGAGCACGCCGGAAGGCGCACGCGACTATCTCGTGCCTTCGCGCGTGAACGCCGGTCATTTCTTCGCGCTGCCGCAATCGCCGCAGCTGTTCAAGCAGATGCTGATGGTGTCGGGCTTTGACCGCTACTACCAGATCACCAAGTGCTTCCGCGACGAAGACCTGCGTGCCGACCGCCAGCCGGAATTCACCCAGATCGACTGCGAAACCTCCTTCCTGACCGAAGAAGAAATCCGCGCCGTCTTCGAGAGCATGATCCGCCACGTGTTCAAGGTGGTGCAGGACGTCGATCTCGACGAGACCTTCCCCTTGATGAGCTGGACCGAAGCCATGGCGCGCTACGGTTCGGACAAGCCCGACCTGCGCGTGAACCTGGAGTTCACCGACGTGACCGATGTCATGCGCGACGTGGACTTCAAGGTGTTCGCCTCGGCAGCGACCACGCCGGGCAGCCGTGTGGTGGCCCTGCGCGTGCCGGGTGGCGCTGAACTCTCGCGCAGCGAGATCGACAGCTACACCCAGTTTGTCGGCATCTATGGCGCCAAGGGCCTGGCCTACATCAAGGTCAACGAGGCTGGCCGCGGCCGCGAGGGCCTGCAGTCGCCCATCGTCAAAAACCTGCATGACGCTGCGCTGGCCGAACTGATCCAGCGCACCGGTGCCCAGGACGGCGACATCATCTTCTTTGGCGCGGATCGTGCCAAGGTCGTCAACGACGCCATCGGCGCGCTGCGCGTGAAGATCGGCCACAGCGAATTCGGCAAGAAAACCGGCCTGTTCACCGGCGGCTGGCGTCCGCTGTGGGTGGTCGATTTCCCGATGTTCGAGTACGACGAAGAAGACGACCGCTACGTTGCCGCCCACCATCCCTTCACCAGCCCCAAGGACGGCCACGAGGACTTCCTCGAAACCGATCCCAGCAAGGCCTATGCCAAGGCCTATGACATGGTGCTCAATGG
>JAEWJD010000151.1 GCA_023386765.1 Pseudomonadota bacterium
GGGTTGAGCACCTTGATCTCGCTCAGCGGCGGGCGGCGTGCCGGTACATCGCTGCGGGCAGGGATCAGCCAGGCATCGGCCACGGCGGCCTGCCCGGCTTCGGACAACACATAGTTGACGAAGGCGCGCGCCTGCTCGGGTGCCTTCGCGGACTTCAGGATCATCATGGGCCGGGGTGCGATCACCGTCCCGCTGGTGGGGAAGACGACCTCGATGGCCTCGCCTTTGCCCATGCTGGCATAGGCCACGTAGTCCACGGCGCCGAACACGGCCGCGCGTGCGCCCTGCAGCACCGGCGCGAGCGCCTGGGCGTTGGGGCCGGAGACCGTCATGCCGTTATCGCGCAACTCGCCCAGCAGCTTCCAGAACGCATCGCCCTGCACACCCTGCAGGCCCAGCAGCAGATCCAGCGATGCGCCCGAGAGCGCCGGATCGGGCATGGTCACCATCTGCCGGTAGGCCGGTTTGGCCAGATCGGCCCAGTCGGTCGGCTTGGGCGTGTCGGTGTTGCGGTTCCAGACGATACCCAAGGCCGAAACACCCTGCGCCACGTAATTGGGCGTGCGCAGCGATGCCGGCACCTGCGCGGCATGGGCGCTTTCATGGGCCATCAGCAGGCCGCGCGCATCCATGTCCAGCGCGGTTTCCCAGGAGGCGGAGATCAGCACGTCGGCACGTGGATTGGCGGCCTCGGCCTCCAGCCGGGCCATGACCTTGCCGGTGGTGGCCTGGAACACGTCCACGCGCACGCCGGTTTCCTTGGTGAACCCTTCGGCCAGGTGCTTGATCAGGCTGCCGGGACCGGCGGTGTAGACCGTCAACGTACGCGGCTCGGCGGAGCTGGCGCTGCCCGCAGCGCCCAGAGTCAATGCCATAAGAACAGCCATCAAGGGCTTGTGTGAAAACGGGGTGATCATTTTATGAATCTTCCATTAAGGATTTGCGACAGCGACGATGCGGCCGGCATCCATGCGGGCAACGCAATGGGCCAAGGCATACGCTTCGTCGTGGTCATGCGTCACGTAGACGGCGGTCGTGCCCAGGCGGCGCAGCAAGGCACCGATCTCGCGGCACAGCGATTCGCGCAGCGCCCGGTCGAGGTTGGACAGCGGCTCGTCGAACAACAACAGGCTGGGCTGGGCCACTACCGCGCGCGCCAAGGCCACGCGCTGCTGCTGGCCGCCCGACAACTCGGAGGGGCGGCGCTGCTGCATGCCATCAAGCCCGACCAGTGCCAGCGCCTCGGCCACCCGCGCCTGGCGTTGGGCACGCGGCACACGCCGCATGGCCAGCGGGAACGTCACGTTCTGCGCCACGCTCATGTGTGGCCAGAGCGCGTAGTCCTGGAACACCATGCCCAGGCCCCGCGCCTCTGGCGGCGCGCAGCCGCCGGGTCCGCAAACCTCGCGCTCGCCGAACAGGATGCGGCCGTGAGCCGGACGCAGCAGGCCGGCCAGGGACTTGAGCAGGGTGCTCTTGCCGCAACCGGAGGGCCCCAGCAGCGCCAGCACCGAGCCGGCCGGCACGTCCAGATCGACCCCGGCCAGCACCGGCTGGCCCTGGTAGGCGTGCCGCAGATCGCGGACCGCGACCGAGACGCCCTGCATCAGAAGCGGTGGCGCATGCCCAGCGCCACGCCCATCTGGTTCTTGCCGGGCTCGACGTTGGCGCCGTACTTGCCGCCGATCACGCTCACCGAAGACCCGTTGTCGTTCATGGCATACGAGCCCATGGCGTACAGCGTGGTGCGCTTGGACAGGTCATGCTCCACGCCCAGCACCAGCAGCGAAGGTTTCTGGTCGCCGCCCGCGCCCTGCACCGCCGGGCAGGCCGCCACGTTCAGGTTGTCGCAGGTGGTGCCGTCCATGTAGTAGTAGGCCAGCGACAGATGCGTGGCCGGCGTGGCGCTATAGCGGGCACCGGCCCAGTACAGGCGGCTGACGTAGTTGCGCTGCACCAGCTTCTGCTCCAGCCAGCGATAGCCGCCATACAGCGTGACGCCGCCGAAGTCATACGACAACGCCCCCAGCACGCGATCCTCGCGGTTGCTGCTGTCGGCCGGCGCGCGCGGCGCATCGGCACGCTTGCTGTGGAACAGCACCGCCGCATCCAGGCCTGCCTGCTGGTAGCGCAAACCCGCGCCGATCATGCGGCCGGTGTTCTTGTCGCTCCAGCTCTGTTCGTTGTTCCAGCCGAAGCTGTAGTAGGCGCCGACGCTCAAGCCGCCGAACTTATTGCCGTACTTGATGGCGTTGTCCATGCGGTCCGAGAACGCCGGATCGATGCGCTTGCCGCCGTAGGTCGCGTTCTGCAGCGGAGTGAACTTGCTCATCCAGTCGATCATGAGCGTGTTCTGGCGTCCCAGGGTCAGCGTGCCCAGGCTGCGGTCGGACAGGCCCACATAGGCCTGACGCCCGAACAGGCGCGTGCCTTGCAGCTCCTTGCCATTGCCCGGGTCGAACCCGCCTTCAAGCGTGAATACGGCTTTCAGGCCGTTGCCCAGGTCTTCGTTGCCGCGCAGGCCCCAGCGTGAGCCGTTGAGGTTGCCGGAGGCCATGCCCAGGCGGCTGCCGCCCTTGGGGCCGTGGTTCAGCACCTGGACGCCCGCATCGATCAGGCCATAGAGTTGTACGGTGTCGGCAGCACTGGCCGCCGGGGTCCAGGCCAGGGAAATGAGCGGCAGGTAGGCGCCTGCGGCCATACGGCGCATAGGAAGGGTCTTCATCGTGGTAGGTCCTCTTTGGGATTCAATCTGAGCGCTCAGTCTAGGTAGCGACTGCTACAGAGACATGACGTTGCTGGCGCACGACGCAGCCTCTTCTGGCCACCCGCCATCCCGAGGCATTGCGCCCGGGCGGCGGCGCCCCCGGCCGCTGGCCGACCGGCCCCCCCACCGCTGGCCCGATGTCCGCCCATCGTGCTGCGAGGCCCGCGCTGCGGGCCTTTCCGCCTGGCCGCTCCCCAGGAAAACCCCGAGTCCGCCAGGCGCGATTTTGTATCGCAGGATACATCGCGCCCTGCCCGCCCCTGCCAGACTACTTCCACACTCGCCGCCCAGGTTCCGTTCACGCGTTCGCAAGCCGGCCTTCAGGCGACATCCCCCCTCCAGGAGCTACCGATGAGCAGATTCAAACCCATGCTGGCCGGCCTTGCCTGCGCCAGCCTGATGCTGGCCCTTCCCGCCCAGGCCGACGAACGGCCGGAGTTACGCATAGGCGTCGTCAGTTCGGTCACCGGCGGCGCTTCGGCGATCGCCTCCGGCGCCGTGTCCGCGATCAATCTGCTCGAGGCCAGCACGGCCGCCGACGCCAGCCTGCCGTTCCGGGTCAGCTTCATCAAGTATGACGACGGCTCGGACCCCGCCCGCGCGGTCAACGCCACCCGCAAACTCATCCAGGAAGATCGGGTGCACCTGGTGATCTGCTGCACCACCACGCCCGCCTCGCTGGCCGTCAACAAAGTCATCGAGGAAGAGCGCGTTCCGAACCTCTCGCTGGCAGCCGCCGCGTCGGTGATCGAGCCTGCGCATGCCCACCGCTTCACCTTCAAGACCCCGCTGACCGACCGTTTGATGATCAATCACACGCTCGATTACATGGTCAAGCAGGGCTACAAGAAGGTCGCGTTCATGGGGCTGGAGGACTCCTATGGCGAAGGCGGCTGGGTCGAGTTCGAGCAACTTGCGAAAAAGAAAGGGCTGGAAGTGATCGCGGCCGAACGTTTCTCGCGCGGCGACACCAACTTCACGCCCCAGGCGCTGCGCGTCTCGCAGAAAAAACCTGACGCGGTGTATTTCCATGCCATCCCGCCGTCTTCCGCGCTGGCCCACGAAACGCTGCGCCGCGTCGGCTACAAAGGCCCGATCCTGCATGGCGCCGGTTCGCCCACCCCGGCCTTCCTGAGCGTGGGCAAGAAGGCCGTCGAAGGCGCGATCGTGGGTACGGCAGCCCTGACCGTCTATCGCCAATTGCCAGAGAGCCATCCGCTCAAACCGGTCATCGCCGATTTCGTCAAAACCTATGAAGACCGGTATGGCGCCGGCCGGGCCGACCTGTTCGCCGCCCAGGCCTACGACACCGTGCAGATACCACTGCTGGCCTACCGCAAGGTCGTGGCCGACGGCAAGGCCGGCGACCTGCAGACCGCCCGCCTGGCACTGCGCGACGCCATCGAATCGACCCAGGAGTACCGCGGCGTGAACGGCTTTTTCAATTACAGCCCCGATGATCACCTGGGCCTGGATGGACGCAGTACGTTCCTGGTGGTGGTGAAAGACGGCAAGTTCGAATTGCTGGGTGAGTAAGGATGGACCTGACTACCACCTTGTTTCTGCTGACGGACGGCCTCACCAATGGTGCCGTCTACACGCTGGTTGGCCTGAGCCTGGTCCTGGTCTACACGACCACCCGCGTGGTCAACATTGCGCAAGGCGAGTACGTAACCTTCGGCGCGCTGACCCTGGCCAGCTTCGTCGAAGGTTCGCTGGCGCCGGTCGTGTATGTCGTCGGCGCCGGTGGCGCCGTCTGCCTCTTGCTCGACCTGCGCCAGGCTCGCGCCAGCCGCCGCTCGATGCTGCGCCCGCTGCTGAGCTATGGCGCGGCGGCGGCGGCCCTGGCCCTGTTGACCACGCTGGCCTGGCGCGTTCCGTCGCTGGCGCTGCAGATGCTGGCAGCCCTGGCGCTGGTCAGCGCGCTGGGCCCGATCGTGTACCGCCTGACCGTCGAACCCAACCCGGCCAACTCGACTGTCGTGCTGGTCATCATCGGCGTGGGCGTGTCGATGATCATGCATCCGCTGGCGCTGTTGCTGTGGGGTGCGGACCCGCGCCCCATCCCTCCGATCAGCGAAGCCCGCTACGCGCTGGGGGGGGCCGACATCGCGGCTCAGTCGCTGTTCATCATGGCCTTCTCCTTGCTTGCCGCCCTGGCCTTGTACGCCTTCTTCCATTTCACGCTGACCGGCAAAGCCCTGCGCGCGGCCTCCGTCAACCGGGAGGGTGCGCAGTACTGCGGCATACCGGTAGTGATGGCAGGACGGCTGAGCTACTTCCTGGCGGCCGGGCTGTCCGGTGCCAGCGGCATGCTGCTGGCACCGCTGGTGACCGCGCATTACGAGTTGGGTTTCGTGGTCGGTCTCAAGGGATTCGTCGGCGCCGCCATGGGCGGCCTGGTGAACTACCCCTTATCCGTGGCGGGGGTTTTCATCGTTGGCGTGCTGGAGTCTTTCGCTTCGTTCCTGAGCAGCTCCTACCGCGATGCCCTGGTCTTCGCGATGGTGATTCCCATCCTGCTATGGCGCAACCGCCGCGCCGGCAACGATCTCGATGAGCACTGAAGGGGCGCGAACCGCTCCGGTAGACATGCTGATGAAACCTGAAAAACTGATCTTCCCCGGCGCGGCGATCGTGGTCGCCGCCCTGATCGGGCTGCTGCCCACCTACTACGTCGGGCTGCTCACCCTTGCCGGCACCAACGCCCTGGTGTGCATCGGGCTGGCCTTCCTGCTGGCAGCCGGCCAGCTATCGCTGGGCCATGCTGCCTTCCTGGGTGGCGGCGCCTATGCATCGGCCATCCTCGCGCGCGACTATGGCATCGCGCCGCTGCTGGCCATCGTCATCGCGGTGGCCGGCTGCGCGGTGGTGGCCTACTTCATCGGCCGCCTGACCTTGCGTCTGCGCGGTCACTACCTGCCGCTGGCCACGCTGGCCTGGGGCATCGCGGTCTATGTCTGCTTCGTGGCCGCGAACGGACTGACCGGTGGCGCATCCGGCTTCTCCGACATTCCCCCGCTGGGCCTGTTCGGCATCGAGTTCGATACCCGCGCCATGGGCGCGCTGGCCTGGATCGCCGTGGGCCTGGTGTTTCTTGCCTACTGCCGCATCTATCGCGGCCGCATCGGACGCGCCGCACGCGCCATCAAGGCCAGCCCGACCATGGCGGCGGCCTTCGGCGTGGACGTGGCCGCCACCAAGATCCACATCTTCGTGCTGTCGGCCGCCCTGGCCGCCATGGCTGGCGGCCTGTACGCCTACTACATGAGCTTTCTGAGCCCGACCTCGTTTTCCATCGGCGTCTCGTTCAACCTGCTCATCATGGTGGTGCTGGGCGGCTACCTGCATCCGCTGGGCGCGTTGCTGGGGGTGCTGGCCTTCACCCTCATCGAACTGGGTGCGCAGTACCTGATCGCCAACCTGCTGGGTATTCCCGGGCAGATGGAGACCATGCTGTTCGGTTTCATCCTGATCGTCGCTCTGCTGCGCTGGCCCCAGGGCCTGCTGACCTGGGTACGGCTTGCTCCGGCCCGCCGCAGCGACCCCGGTGCATCCCCGCCCGCGCCGCCCGCACGGACGGCCGCCCCGGCCGGCGAAGGCCTGCGCGTGCAGGACATCCACAAGCGGTTCGGCGGCCTGCACGCCCTGAAGGGCGTCTCGCTCGCCGTGCAGCCGGGCCGCATTACCGGCCTGATCGGCCCCAACGGCGCGGGCAAGTCCACCCTGTTCAACGTGATGACCGCCGTGCTGGCCGCCAGCGACGGGCGCATCACCCTCGATGGCCAGGGTCTGCCGACCCGCCCGCACCAGATCATCCGGCGGGGCGTGGCACGCAGCTTCCAGCACGTGCAACTGGTCCCGGAGCTGACCGTGCTCGACAACGTCCTGATCGGCGGCCATATCCACGGCAAGGCCGGGCTGCTGAGCGCTGCCCTGGGGCTGGACCGGCAGGAGGAGCGGGCCCTGGCCGCCAAGGCCCACCAGGCCCTGGAGCGGGTTGGCCTGGGCGCGCAAGCCATGCAGCCGGTCGCCAGCCTCACCCTGGGCAGCCAACGCCTGGTCGAGGTGGCGCGCGCGCTGATGGCCGATCCGGTGGTGCTGCTGCTCGACGAGCCTGCCGCCGGCCTGCGCGGGCCGGAAAAGGCCATCCTGGTTGCGCTGATGCGCTCGCTGCGCGATGAACAGAACATGGCCATCCTGCTGGTCGAACACGATATGGAACTGGTGATGGGCTGCGTGGACTACCTTTTTGTCCTGAATTACGGCGGCCTGCTGGCCGAAGGCGACCGGCAAGCCATCCAGAACAATCCGGCCGTGATCGCGGCCTACCTGGGGGCCGAGGCATGAACGCGATAGAAGTCAGAGAGCTGGTCGTCAGTTATGGCCAGGTCGACGCCGTGAATCAGGTCAGCTTCGACGTGCCCCAGGGGCGGCTGATTTCGCTCATCGGCGCCAACGGGGCTGGCAAGACCACCTTGCTTAAGGCCTTGATGGGCGCCCTCCCGGCCCGCGCCGGCCAGGTCCTGCTGCACGGCCAGGAGCTGGGCACCACCCCGGTGGAGGAGCGGGTGCGCCGCGGCATGTGCCTGGTCCCGGAGAAGCGCTCGCTGTTTGCTTCCATGCGGGTCGAGGACAACCTGCGCCTGGGCGCCTACGCCTTTCGCCGGCGCACCGATTTCAAGCGCGAGCTGGAGCGTATCTACGCCCTCTTCCCGGTGCTGGCCCAGCGCCGCGATCAGTTGGCCGGCACCCTCTCCGGCGGCGAGCAGCAGATGGTGGCGATCGGCCGCGCGCTCATCGCCCATCCCAAGGTGCTGCTGCTCGATGAGCCCTCCATCGGCCTGGCCCCCCTCATCGTGCAGCAGATCATGGATGTGGTCGTCGATCTTCGGCAGCGGGAAGACCTGACCGTCATCCTGGTCGAGCAGAACGCCCGCATCGCCCTCAAGAGCGCCGATATGGCTTACCTGATCGAGCTGGGGCGCATCGTCAAGTCGGGCAGCGGCGACGCCCTGTCGCAAGACCCCGACCTGCTGGCCAGCTATCTCGGCAGCCGCGCCGAGCGCGCAAGCCCGATAGACCCACAAGGAACCTGACCATGTTGCATCAACTTCCCCTGTCGCAACTGCGCGAACAATACCGCCTGGGTGCACTCTCTCCGGTGGACGTGACCCGCAGCGCGCTGGACCATGCCCAGCAGGCGGATCCCGCGCTCAATGCCTTTGCCTTGCTCGATCCGGAACGCGCCCTGATGCAGGCCAGCCAGGCCGAGGCCCGCTGGCGCCACGGCACCCCCGCCAGCGCCATGGACGGATTGCCCATCGCCATCAAGGAGTTCGCCGCAGTGCAAGGCTGGCCGACCCGACGCGGCTCGGCCGTGACACCGCAGCAACCCGCGCTGGCCCATACCCCCTTCGTGGAACGCCTGGTGCAGGCCGGCGCGGTGTTGCTGGGCAAGACACGGGCGCCCGAATTCAACTGGAAGGGCGTGACCGACAGTCCCGCCTACGGCATCACCCGCAACCCCTGGAATCTGGCGCTGACGCCCGGCGGCAGCAGCGGCGGATGCGCTGCGGCCGTCGCCGCCGGCATCGTGCGGCTGTCCATGGGCAGCGACGCGGGCGGCTCGATCCGGATTCCCGCCGCGTTCACCGGCACGATCGGCCTCAAGCCCACCCACGGCCGCATTCCCCTCTCCCCGCTGCCCAGCGCCTTCGCCAATATCGTCCATACCGGCCCGATCGCCGCCGGCATGGACGAACTGGCCCAGGCCTACCTGAACGCCAGCGGCCCCTCGCCGCTGGACTGGAGCTCCCAACTGGGTAGCGTCGCCAGTCTCGACCGAACGCCGCCGGTGACGGCGCTACGCATCGGCTTGCTGGCCCCGCAGCGCTGGCGCGCGCATTGCGACGCCGCCGTGAACGCCGCCATGGACCAGGTCATCGCCGCCCTGCATGGCGCCGGTCTGCCCATCAGGGAGGTGGATTTCGATATCGAAGCCGCCTCGGCGGTCGGCCAGGACCTGTATCGCCTGGGTTGCCTGGCCGCCGTGCGCGCCGTCGACACGGCTCGCCATGCGGAACTCGACCCTGCCTTGCTGGACTTCGTGGCGCCCGCCGAAGCCTGGACGGTCTCGCGCTTTCACGAGGTGTGTCAGCGGCGCGATCTGTATGCCAATCAATTGGCCGCCCTGTTCGAGCACGTCGACCTGCTGCTGCTGCCGACGCTGCCGCTATGCGCCTTCGAGGCCGGGCGCAACCTGCCCGCCGGCCATCCCGGAGACGACTGGATGTCCTGGAACCCTTTCACGCCTGCATTCAACAGCGCCCAGACCCCGGCCCTGTCGTATCCCATCTGGCCTGACGCCAGCCCCTTGCCGGCCGGCGTGCAGTGGGTCGCCCCCAGGCACCAGGAGGCCAGCCTGTTCGCGATCGGACGTTGGCTGGAAGCCCGCTTTCCGGTGCGCATCGCCCCGCCGCGCGCTTGAGCGCGCGCCTGTATCTCCGGATACAGACGCGCCGGGACGTGCCGCGCAGAATCTCATTCATATCAACGGGCGGGCCCGACGGCCCGTCCCCAGGAGCCACCCCATGATCGACTACGCCCCCGGCAAGCCGGACTTCAATATTCTCAGGCTGGGCCATATCGAATACCTCGTGAGCGACCTGTCCCGCGCGCGGGACTTCTACGTCGATGTGATCGGCCTGTTCGAAACCGAATCCGATGCCGACCATGTGTATCTGCGCGCCATCGAAGACCGGGAACACCATAGCGTGGTGCTGACCCGCGCCAGCGAACCCGGCATTGGTCATTTCAGTTTCCGCGTCTCGGAAGAGGAAGATCTGGATCGCCTGGCACACAAGTTCCAGGGCCTGGGCTTGCCGATACGCTGGCTGGAGCCCGGCCAGGAACGCGGCCAGGGCCGCGCATTGCGGGTGCAGGATCCTTTCGGCTTTCCGGTGGAGTATTACGCCCAGATGGAGCAGGCGCCCTGGATGCTGCAGCAGTATCACCTGCACCGCCACGGCTGCCCGACCCGCCTGGACCACCTCAACGTGCTGGTGCCCGACGCCCAGGCCGGATTTGACTGGTACACCCGCGAGCTGGGTTTCTTCTGCTCGGAATACACCGTCTCGGCGCCCCCCGAGGAACGCGTATGGGCCAGCTGGCTCTATCGCAAGGCGACCATCCACGATATCGCCGTGATGACCGGGAAAGGCCCCACCGTGCACCACGCCGGCTTCTCGCTCATGGAACCCATGGGCGTGATCCGGGCCTGCGACGCGCTGGCTGCCGCCGGCTATGCCGACAACATCGAACGCGGCCCGGCCCGCCACGGGATCTCAAACGCCCTGTTCGTCTACGTACGCGACCCCGATGGCAACCGTTTCGAGCTTTACACGGGCGACTACCTCACCGTCGACCGCGACCAGACGCCCAAGCGATGGGAGCTGGACAACCCGCGCCGCCAAAGCCTGTGGGGCTCCCCCCCGCCGCGCCGCTGGTACGAAGAATCCATGAGCGTGACCTCCATCGTCGACGGCAGCCGCTTGCCGCTGACCGATCCCATCACGCGGGCCATTCCGACCTACGTGGACTGATTCCCCTTCCATTTCAGGAGCACCCGACATGGCTCGCCAAGTCATCATCCCGCCCACCGGCCTGCTGCCGCACCGTCCCTATTCGCCCGCCATCCAGGTCGATCGCCTGTTGTTCGTCTCCGGCCATACCGGCTCGGATCCCATCACCCGCGAGATCGCCGCCGACATCACCGCACAGACCGAACTGGCTTTCCGGAACCTGCAATCGGTCATCGAGGCTGCCGGCGGCACCCTGGCCGACGTCGCCAAGGTCACAATCTTCATGACCGACATGAGCGCCGACTTCGAGGGCATGAACGCCGTGTTCAAGCGGGTATTCCCGTCTGCGCCGCCGGCCCGCTCGACGGTCGGCGTGGCCCACCTTGCGCGGCCCGGCCTGAAGGTCGAGATCGAGGCCGTGGCCGTGATCGGCTCGGCGGCCTGAGACGCGGCGCGGGAGTCCCTTCATGCAAAAAGAACTCATCGGCCACAGCGCGGCCGCCCCCCTGCCTCATGCCCCCGCCGTGGCCTGGCGCGACCTGGTGTTCATCTCGGGCCAGGTCGGCTTTCTGCCCGGCACGCGTGACTTCGCACCCGACATCGAAAGCCAGACCCGCCAGGCCCTGCGGAACGTGCTGGATCTGCTGACGCAATCCGGTTGCCAGGCCGGCAACGTCCTGCAGATGACGATCCACATGACAGACATGATCGGCGAATTTCCCGCGATGAACGCCGTGTTCCGTGAGTTCTTCCCTGACAGGCCTCCCAGCCGAACCACGGTGGGCATCTCCCACCTCGGCCGCCCCGGTCTGAAGATCGAGATCGACGCCATTGCCGGGCGCGGCGCCTGAGCCGCTCTCCCCCTTTTCCCTCAAGCTACAAAGAGATTGCAGTCATGATTCCCCATCTGATCGACGGCAAGGAAGTCGCAGGCGCGGCCGTGCTGGAGAACCTCAACCCGGCCACGGGCGAGGTACTGGCCGAGGTCGCGCTGGGCGGCGAGCGCGAAGTTGCCCTGGCCGTGGCGGCCGCGAAGGCCGCGTTTCCCAAATGGGCAGGGCTGCCCGCCAAGGAGCGGGCCCGCATCATGCGCCGGCTGGGCGATCTGATCGACCAGCACGTGCCGGAACTGGCCGCCCTGGAAACCGAAGACACGGGCCTGCCCATCCACCAGACCTCGCAACAACTCATCCCGCGCGCCAGCGAGAATTTCTATTTCTTCTCCGAGGTCGCCACCCGCATCAATGGCCAGACGTTCCCCGTCGCCGCCAGCATGCTGAACTACACCCTGTTGCAGCCGGTCGGCGTATGCGGCCTGATTTCACCCTGGAACGTGCCGCTCATGACGGCCACCTGGAAGGTGGCCCCGTGCCTGGCGCTGGGCAACACGGCCGTGCTGAAGATGTCGGAGCTGTCTCCCATGACCGCCGACCGTCTCGGGCGACTCGCGATGGAAGCCGGCGTGCCCAAGGGCGTCCTGAACATCGTGCACGGCTACGGCAGCGAGGCCGGCGATGCGCTGGTCAGACACCCCGATGTACGCACCATTTCCTTCACCGGCGGCACCGCCACCGGCCGGCGCATCGCCGAGCGCGCCGGCATCAAACGCCTGTCGATGGAGCTGGGCGGCAAGTCGCCGGTACTGGTCTTTGACGACGCCGACCTCGAACGCGCCCTGGACGCGGCGTTGTTCACCATTTTCTCCATCAATGGCGAACGTTGCACGGCCGGTTCACGCATCTTTGTGCAGCGTTCCATCCATGACCGCTTCGCGCAGGCGTTCGCCGAACGCGCCAAGCGCCTGCGCGTGGGCGATCCGCGCGACCCGGACACCAATGTCGGGGCGATGATCACCCGGGCACACTGGGAGAAGGTCACCCGCTATATCGATATCGGCCAGCGCGAAGGCGCCACGGTCGCTGCCGGCGGCGGCACGCCCGAAGGGCTGCCGGCACGCGTGGCCAAAGGCAACTTCGTGCAACCGACGGTGCTCACCGGCGTGGACAACCGCATGCGCGTGGCTCAGGAGGAGATCTTCGGTCCCGTGGTGTGCATCATCCCGTTCGACGACGAGGACCAGGGCCTGGCGCTGGCCAACGACAGCAAGTACGGCCTGGCCTCTTATGTCTGGACGCAGGATGTCGGCAAGGCGCACCGCCTGGCGGCTGGCATCGAGGCCGGCATGGTGTTCGTCAACAGCCAGAACGTACGCGACCTGCGCCAACCGTTCGGCGGCATCAAGGATTCGGGCGTCGGCCGCGAAGGCGGCGACGCCAGCCTGGAAGCCTTCTGCGAGATGAAGAACGTCTGCATCTCGATGGGCAGCCACTCGATTCCCCGCTGGGGCGTTGCCTGAGTCCACCCGGGCGGCACTGCCGTCCGATCCTGCATCACCGGAGAACACCATGCCCCATATCTGGGTGGAATATTCCACCAACCTCGTGCCCGAGCTGGACGTCACCGCCCTGTTGCGCGTCACGCAGGATGCCGTCATCGACGACGGCAGCGTCTATCCCCTGGCCGGCGCACGCACCCGTGGCGTGCCTGTCGCACAGTATCTGATCGTCGACGGCCACCCCGACAACAGCTTCGTCCATGTGCTCGTGCGCATCGGCGCTGGCCGCCCGCCCGAGGAGAAGCAGCGCATGGGGCAAAGGGCATTCGATGCCGTGCGGCGTCATCTGGCGCCGTTGGCCGACCGCCGCCCGCTGGGTTTGTCGTTGCAGATCGAAGAGGCAGATCCGGTATGCAACTACAAAAGCAACAACTATCGCGATTATCTCGCTGCCCGGGCGCGCTGACGCGCCCGCTTGCCACGCGGCCGCCACCGCCGCGGCCCAGGAGACCATCATGCAGGGCCCTCTCGATTTCCCGTCGCTGAGCCAATGGCGCTCCAGCGACGCGCCACGCACCGTGCTCGGCGCCATCCTGAATCACCGCCAGGCCTATGACGCGCTGCGCCCGGCCATGGACCAAGCGCCCTACAAGGCGCCGCCGGCCAGCCCCGTGCTGTACATCAAACCCGCCAATACCTATGCCGCCGACGGCGACCCGATCCTGGTGCCGGCCGATCTCACCCACGTGGAGGTGAACGCCTGCCTGGGCGTGGTCATCGGCAAGCCGGCCAGCCGGCTCGAGGCCGCCGATGCCCTCAATCATGTCCGGGGATACCGGATCGTGGCCGAGCTGTCCGCCCCCCATGACCAGTATTTCCGTCCGGCCATCAAGCAGCGCTGCCGTGACGGATTCTGCCCCATGGGTCCGGTCCTGCCGGCCGACGCCATTGCCTCGCCCGACCAGCTTCGCATCGCCCTGCGCGTGGATGGCGTGCCCGTGCAGGAAAGCAGCACGCGCGATCTGCGCCTGGGCGTGGCGGAGTTGATTGCCGCGGTCACGGCCTTCATGCGCCTGGAGGCCGGTGATGTGCTGCTCATCGGCGGCGCGCCGCAAGCCCCGCGCCTGACGGCCGGCCAGCGCTACGAGATAGAAATCGAAGGCCTGGGCCGCCTGTCCAATCCGCTGCAACGCGCCTGATCCCGCGCCGCCTCCCTGCCGAGACCCCCATGAAACACGCACGCATTGTTTTCGAAGATACCCTCCATTACGCCACCGAGGCCGGCCCTGGCCTGCTTGCCCTGGCCGACGGCCGGCGCGTCCCTGAGGATCTGGTCCGGTGGCTGCCGCCGATCGAACCGCGCACCACGTTCACGCTGGCGATCAACTATGCCGACCATGCGCGCGAACTCGCCTTCAAGGCGCCGGCGGAACCGCTGGGCTTCCTGAAGGCAGCCAACACCTTTGTCGGGCATCGCGCCCAGACACGGCGGCCGGCGGATGTGGCCTTCATGCACTATGAATGCGAGCTGGCCGTCGTCATCGGCCGGACCGCACGCAACGTGGCACGCGAACACGCCTACGAGGTCGTCGCCGGCTACACGATCGCCAACGACTATGCGCTGCGCGACTACCTGGAGAACTGGTACCGCCCGAACCTGCGCGTCAAGAGCCGCGACACCTGCACGCCGCTCGGTCCCTGGCTGGTCGAGCGCGACGATATCCCCGACCCCATGAACCTGAACCTGCGCACCACGGTCAATGGGGAGGTGACACAGCGTGGCAATACGCGCGACATGGTGTTCGACATCCCGGCGCTGATCGCCTACTTCAGCAGTTTCATGACCCTGTCGCCCGGCGACATGATCCTCACGGGCACACCGGACGGCATCGTCAACGTACAGGCCGGTGATGAAGTCGTCACCGAGATCGAAGGCATCGGCCGCCTGGTCAACACCTTGATACCCGGCTGAGCCCCGCGTCATGCCTGCCCTGCCGCACCGCGCCCGGCTGCTGGCGGCCGGCCCTGCCAGCCCCGCGCCAGCGCTTCTGCCCGAACGTATAATCGGGGTCCGAATACTACCCGGAGCAGAGGGCATCGTGGCCAGACACGGCAGTGGCCCGGCGCAGCATGTCGCCACCGAGACCTGGTTGCCTCAGGGCGAGCAGGCCGCCTACCTGCGATCCCTGACGCATATGGGGCAGTCCTTTCTGCTGCCCTGCGGTGCCAGCCTGTTCACCCAGGGGCAGATCGAGAATGACTTCTACGTCATCCTCAGCGGCAAGGTCCAGGTCCACATGCTGAGCGAGGATGGGCACGAGTCCATCCTCAACATCATGGGGCCGGGCAGCCTGATCGGCGAAGCCGCCGCCTTCCTGCAGCAGCCGCGCTACGCCAATGCCCGCGCCATCGAAGACTCCACGTTGCTGCGCTTTGCCACCGACCGGATCCCCGAGCTGGTGCGCGCCGATCCCAACTTCGCCCTGGCCCTGCTGTATCTCCTGAGCGTCAAGCAACGCCAGATGGTTTCCCGCCTGCGCCAGGCCATCTTCGACCCGCCCGAGCAACGCGTCCTGCAGTTCCTGGAACAATTCCGTCGCACCCATGCCGACTCCGCGCAGCCCGACGCGCCGATCACCGTCAACCTGACGCATGAACAGATCGGGAATCTCACGGACCTGTCGCGCGTGACGGTCACGCGCGTGCTGAGCAAGCTCAAGCGCGCCGGGATGATCGACTTCACAGGCAAGAAAATCCTGCTGTTGCCGGAAGGCTTTGACCCCGCCGCCGCCCTGCCTCCAGCTTGAATTCAGCCGGCAGCCTGGCTAAGGTAGCTGTCTTGCCCTTTTCCGGGATACCCCGCATGCAAGCCACCCTTTCCGATAGCGCCCCGGTCGATGACACGGTGGCGCAGATCAAGGCCATCCTGGCTGGCCAGACACTGACGCGGGCGGCGCTGGCCCAGGTGCTCGATACCCTGCAAGCCCTGGCCGCGCATCCCCAATGGCGCGACGCGCAGCGCTATCCGGCACCGGCGCCGCAGGCGTTGCAGGCCCGCTATCTGATCCACGAAGACCCCGACCGCTCGTATGCCTTGTATCTGAACGTGATGCGGCCGGGCAAGAAAAGCGCTCCGCACAACCACACCACGTGGGCCTGCATCGCGGCCGCTGAAGGGGTGGAATACAACCACACCTATCGGCGCGAGGACGATGGCAGTGAACCCGGCCGCGCCACGCTCATGCATACCGGCACCGTGGCGGTCGCCCCGGGCATGGGCCTGGCGTTGATGCCCGAGGACATCCATGCCGTGCAGATCGAGGGCGCTGCGCCGATCCGGCACCTGCACATGTATGGGCGCGCCCTGGAAACGCTGGATCGCCGGCTGGCCTTCGACCTGGCCAACGGCACCTGCCATGTCCGCGATGTCGGGGTGACGACCCGGCGCTAGGGCCGGCGCAGCATTTCCCAGCGCAGACAATGCACCGAGGTATGCTCGCCCTCCCGGCTGTACCAGCAGTCAAAGCCCGCGCGGGCCTGGCCATCCTCGAACGGAAAGGCGAAGTCGTAGCGGGCCGGAATCACGATATTCAGGCCCGCGTCGTGAAAACCGATCCTGCCGTTGTCCACGAAGCGCGCCAGCCCTTCCTGGATATAGTCGGGTCCGTTGTCATACAGAAAAGGGCGCAACAGCGGCCGCTGTTGCGCATCGGCATAGACCCAGCCCTGTGCGTCGCGCTGCAGCGTGACGCCGTCCGGCAGCTGCGCCGCGGCCCCGGCGCAGCAAGCCAGCATCAGCAACGCCGCACTGGCGGTAAGGCGAAAACAGGCAGGCATCTCATCTCCAGGCGTCGGCCCAGGGGTTACTCCACTTCCTTGTCGACGTGCTGCACCACCAGGTCAATCACGCGCTGCGTGTTCTTGGAGGCCAGCGCCTCGATGATGGCGCAATGCTCCTGGTGCAGGGTCTGCTTGCTCTCCGGCACGAAGCCATAGACACGCCAGGCCTGTATCCAGAGTTGATGGATCTGGCGCTGCAACGCCGACAGAATCGGATTACCCGCCAGCTCGGCTACCTTGGCCTCGAAACTGAGGTCCAGGCCCGCATTCTCCTCGAATTCTCCCTTGGCCGTCTGGTCCTGGGCGTTCTCATCGATAAGCTCTTTGAGCGCACGGATGCCGCCCTTGTTCACCTTGCCGGCGTACGCCTCGAAGATGGCGCGCTCGATGGCGGTGCGGGCCGCGATCAGATGCTGCATGAAATCATGATCCACGCCATGCGCCAGCAGGCCGTTGAGGCTTTCAGAGGCGACACCGCTGACCGGTTTTTCGACGAAATAGGTACCGCTGCCCACGCGCGTCTCGATCCGCCCCGCCGCCTCTAGCACTTTGAGGGCCTGACGGATGGACGAACGGCTGACGGAAAAACTCTCGGAGAGTTCGCGCTCCGAGGGCAGACGGTCTCCGATCTGAAATTGACCGCTGTTCAGCAGGTTCTCCAGTTGCTGGCAGACCTCCTGAAAGATATCGGTGCGCTTGATCGGAAGCATGGAAAATCGCGTCTTGCTCATGATGGCCTCGGGCGAAACTAGGGATGCAGGCGCGCCAACCACTCAAGACTGGTACATCTGGGCACGGTACAGGCTGCCAAAATCTCAAGACGTGGGACTTTACCATTGTTCCCCGAAATGGTCCGTCCACTTTGCCTTGCCGTGCTTCTTTGACGGCGTCAATCGGGGCAATCCTGGGGTAATTGGTAAGTTGTCAGACCACTTTTAGTCCGATAGCATACCAGTCAGATCGGCGCGATCCGGCTCCGCCAACGCCGCGCCATGCACACCAGGAGAACACAGCAATGTACCGAAGCAACTTTGAACCGGGCTCGACCCGCTGGGCCGTACGCCGCAGCCAGTGGCGCAGCATGGGCATCCGCGAAGAGGATATGGACAAGCCCAAGATCGCTGTCATCAACACCTCCAACAAGTTGTCCTGCTGCTACGTACACCTGGATGCCATCAGCGCGCAGGTGCAGCAGGCCATCCGCGATGCCGGTGCGCTGGCCTTCGAAGTGCGCACGGTGGCGCCCAGCGATTTCGTCACCAGTGCCGGCAAGAAAGCGCGCTATCTGATGCCCACCCGCGATCTCATGGTCAACGAGGTCGAGTGCATGATGGAAGGCGCCGTACTTGACGGCATGATCTGTCTGTCGTCCTGCGACAAGACCACGCCGGCCCACCTGATGGCGGCGGCGCGGCTGGACGTCCCCAGCCTGCTGCTGACCTGTGGCTATCAGATCGGCGGTAAGTGCTCCAACGAGAAATTCGAGGACCAATTCTTCGATATCGACGACGTGTATGAACAGATCGGTGCGCTGGCCACGGGTACCATCACGCTCAAGGACCTGACTGACATGACCGACGTGGCGATACAGTCGCCCGGCGTCTGTGCCGGCCTGGGCACGGCGAACTCGATGCATATCGTGGCTGAAGCCCTGGGCATGACACTCCCCGGCAACTCGCCTATCTGGGCCAACGGCCGTCGCCTGAACGAATACGCCCAGGATGCGGGTCGCCAGATTGTGGAACTGGTGCGCCAGGGCATCAACGCCCGTCAGATCCTCACCGAGGCGGCCCTGCGCAATGCGGTGATGATGGTGCTGGCCGTGGGCGGCTCGGTGAACACGGTACGCCACCTCGCGGCCATTGCCACTGAAGCGGAACTGCCGATCGACGTGATCCGCCTTTATGAAGACTACGGCCGGCACATCAAACTGCTGACGGCCGTACGTCCCAACGGCCCCTTCCGCACCGAAGACCTGGAAGCCGCCGGGGGGACCCCTGCCGTCATGAGCCAGCTGACCGAACACCTGGACCTGAACGCCTTGACCGTTACCGGCAAGACCCTGGGTGAGAACATCAGTCAGGCGCGCGTCAAGGACGAGAAGATCATCCGCTCGCTGGCCAATCCTGTCAGCCAGCGCCCCGGCGTCGGCATTCTGCGCGGCAATCTGGCCCCCAACGGCGCCATCGTCAAGCTATCTGCCGTGCCGGGCGAACGTGCCGAGTTCCGCGGGCCGGCCAATATCTACGAAGGCGAGGACGAAGCCATCGCGGCGCTGGGCGAAGGCAAGATCAACCGGGGCGACGTCATCGTGCTGCGCAACATGGGCCCCTGCGGCGGCCCCGGGACGGTGTTCGCCTGCAGCTTCGTGGCCGCCCTCAACGGCGCCGGCATCGCGGAGCACGTGGCAGTGGTCACCGACGGTGAGCTGTCGGGGCTGAACCGCGGCATCATCGTCGGCCAGCTGATGCCGGAATCGGCCGCCGGTGGCCCCCTCGCCGTGGTGCGCCAGGGTGAAACCATCCATATCGATTTCGTGAACCGGCGTCTGAACATGGATGTGCCAGCAGCCGAGATCGAACGCCGCCTGCAAGCCTGGGAACCTCGCGAACTGGAGCTGGGCGGCGGCAGCGGCACCTAACTGCTGCAGTACGCCCAATTGGTGCAGCCCATCGAACAAGGCGCCGTGCTCGGCAAGCGCAAGGTGCACGCCGCCTGAGCGGCGCGCAAGGCGGCCGGGCACGGCCGGCCGCCTTGCGCATTAGGCAGATGCAGTAACCACGCAGCATCCATGCAGCACCCCTCTGGAGACACCCCCACCATGTCCACACAGGCACATGAAAAAAAAGCCCGCAAAGCCGGGCTGGCCGCCTTCATCGGCACCGTACTCGAATGGTACGACTTCATCATCTACGGCACGGCTGCGGCCATCGTGCTCAACAAAGTATTTTTCCCCAACACTGATCCCTTAATGGGAACGCTGGCGGCCTTCGCCACCTATGCCGTGGGTTTCCTGGCGCGTCCGCTGGGCGGCTTGGTGCTTGGCTACATGGGCGACCGGCTCGGGCGTCGCTCCATTCTGGTGCTAACCCTGTTCCTTATGGGCGGAGCCACCACGGCCATCGGCCTATTGCCCAGCTATGAGACGATCGGCGTCTGGGCACCCATCCTGCTGGTACTGATGCGCCTGATCCAGGGCTTTGGCGCGGGCGGCGAATATGCCGGCGCCGTGGTGCTGTCGGTCGAGCATGCGCAGAAAGGCAAGCGCGGCGCGGCTGGCGCCTGGGCGCCGCTGGGCTTCGCCGTCGCCACGTTATTGGCCAACGCTGTGTTCTTTTTCTTCCTCAGCACGCTGAGCGAAGCGCAGTTCATGGACTGGGGCTGGCGTGTGCCCTTCCTGCTGGGCGCGGCCTGCGTGCTGGTGGGCTATTTCATCCGTCGCAACATCGAAGAGCCGCCGGCCTTCGAGAAAGCGCAACAGGCCGCCCAGATGGAAAAGATCGGCCTGTTCTCGGCCATCAAACGCCACCCGCGCAGTTTCCTGATCGTGATCGGTTCGCGCATGGGCGAGAACGGCTTCGCCTATCTCTATCCCGTGTTCTGCGTGTCATACATGGTGACGACATTGCACATGGAGAGATCGACGGCATTGTGGGCCGTAATCCTAGCCTCCTGCGTGCAATTGGTGACCATCCCCTTCTATGGCGCGCTGTCGGACCGTGTGGGCCGCAAGAAAGTCTATCTGGGCGGGATTATCTTCTCCGTCCTGTGGCTAATCCCGTTCTTCCTGCTGCTGGACGTGGGCGCTTTCTGGGCCGTGGCCCTGGGTTTCGCCGTGGGTCTGGGCATTGCCTATCCCGCAATGCTCTCGCCCCAGGCGGCCTGGTACGCCGAATTGTTCGACACCGAGTTCCGCTTGGCCGGCTTTGCCTTCTCCCGCGAGCTGGGTTCTCTGCTGGCCGGCGGCCTCGCGCCCTTCATCGCCACCGCGCTTTACTCCTACTACCAGCACTGGTGGCCCATCGTGGTTTACATGGGCGTGATGGGCGTGTTCACCCTCATCGCACTGGCCATGGGACCGGAAACGGTGCACAAGGAAATCGACTGAACGCCGGGGCCCGACGGCCTCTGCCCCAACCGCCAGGCCGCGCCCCCGGGCTGCGGCCTGGCCCTGCACAGGAGACCCGCATGGAACACTCCCCCGGATTCCCCGACTGGCGCCTGATCCACCGCTACGACAGCCAGCCTGACCTACCAGTGCTGGCCGAAGTGGACGTACTGGTGGTCGGCGCGGGTGCCGCCGGCGTGGCCGCTGCCACTACCGCCGCCGAATACGGCAAGACCACTCTGGTGATCGAGAGTTATGGCTTTTGTGGCGGGGCGGCCGTCGCCGGCCTGTCGGGCACGATCTGCGGCATGTACCTTGCCAGCGATCGCGACCCGGTGCCACGACAGGTCGTCTTCGGTTTCACCGAGCGCTTTCGCGCCGCGCTCGCACGGCGTGGCGGTGTCACCGGCCCGCAACGCTACGGCAAGACCTGGACCGTCACCCACGACCCGCTGGCCTGGAGCGAAACGGCCGATGAGCTACTGCAGGTCAGTGGTGCCCGCACGCTGTTCCATACCCGCGTGAGCGGCGTCATCATGGACGGCGATGCCTGCCGCGGCGTGGAGATCACCTCGGCGGCTGGCCGCTCACTCGTCCTAGCGCGACGCATCATCGACGCTTCAGGCGACGCTGCGGTGATTGCATTGGCCGGCTACCCCTATGTCTTTGGCGACCAGGGCCGCATACAGAACCCGACTATGTTCTTTCGCCTGGGCAACGTCGACTTACCCCGTTTTCTGGACTACTGGGGCGATGACACCATCAACCCGCCCAAGGTCAGCGATGCCATCGAGGCTGCCGATACCGCCGCGCGCCATGCCCTGCCGCGCAAGAAAATCTGGATTTTCCCGACCACCCACCCGCACGAGCTGCTGGTCAACGCCACCCGTCTGACCGCGCACGACGGCCGCATGCTCAACGTGATCGACCCGCAAGACTTCACTGAAGCCGAAATCCTCGGGCGCCGCCAGGTGCGTGAGTACGCCGCCTTCCTGCGCGAATCAGTGCCCGGCTGCGAAACCAGCTACGTGATGAACACCGGCGTACAGGTCGGCGTGCGTCAGACCCGCAGCATCGCCGGCGTCCATACCCTGCGCAACGACGACGTGCTGGCCTGCCGCAAGCAGGATGACGGCATCTGCAAAGTACCTTGGCCCATCGAGCTGCACAGCGGCGACAAACCCAAGCTGCACTGGCTGCTAGACGACTACTATGAGGTGCCCTACCTAAGCCTGGTGCCATGCCAAGGCGAAAACCTCATCGTGGCCGGGCGATGCCTGAGCGCCGAGCACGAAGCCCTAGCCTCGGCTCGGGTGACGGCGCAGTGCTTCGAATACGGACGGGCCGCCGCTGTAGCCTGCGTGCTGTCGCTGGATAGCGGACAGCCGCTACGAGCCCTGCAAGGCCGCCAGATACGCGCCAAAATGCAGCAGCTGGGCAGCGCGCTCTAGCAAGGCACGCGCCCGGCAGAACGGCATGGCCGGCCTGCCGGGCGTGGGGACGAGTCGCCTGGACTAGTCGCCTGCCTTGACCCCCCACAATCTGGGCATACCTTCCCAGGGCTGGAATCCCGTCACCCGGCGCGAGGCTGCCCAGGGTTCCTCGGGGTTGAACAAGATGACCAGCGGCACCTCCTGCAGCAGGCGCTCATGCAACTGATCGAACAGGGCCTGGCGCTGCGCGGTATCGGACACCACCATGGCCTGGTTCAGCAGGGCCTGCGCCTCGCTGTCATCCCAGACCTTGCGCGGCTGGCTCGCCTTGGGGCCGGTAAAGTGCTCGAAACTGAGCGCCGGGTCGATGCGCGAGGAGTAGGAGTGCACCAATACCTGGTAGTTGCCCTTCAGGAAGCGGTCCATGTGGGTGCCCCACTCCACCACGTCGATATCCGACTCCACGCCCACGTCGCGCAACATCTGCTGCATCACGATGGCCATGGGCAGGCTGGGAATGTTCTCGCGGTTATTGGTGGTGATGCGCAGGCGCTGGCCCTGATAACCCGCTTCCTTGAGCAGCTCGCGGGCGCGCTGCGGGTCGTAGTCCAGCATGCGGGCCTGGGCCGGGCTGTAATAGAAGGAGCCGCGCTTGACCGCCGAGTTATTGGGCTCGGTCTTGCCTTCGGTCACCATGCCCACCAGGCGCCGGGTATCGATGGCCGCCGCCAGGGCGCGGCGCATGCGGGGATCGGCCAGCAGGGGATCGCGGGTCTGGAACAGGATGGCATTGCGCCCCCCGGTGCGATCCTCGACCAGCGTCAGGGCCGGATTGGCCGCCAGCTCAGGCACGTCCACATTCTGCACCTTGGAGATGTCCAGGGCTCCGGAAGCCAGGCCAGCCTTGATGGTGGAGGCGTCCGGCACCACCATCAGACGCACTTCGTCGACCAGGGCCTCCTTGCGCCCCACGGCCCCGTCCGGGGCCTCGCCCGGCGGCGATACATAGCCGGGGAAGCGGCGCAGTGTCACACTTTGCCCGCGCTGCCAGTCGGCCAGCTGGAAGGGGCCGGTACCGATCGGTGCTTTCCAGCTGCCATCGGCCGCCACGGAGTCCGGATGGATCACACCGGCCATGGCGCAGTCGGTGCGCGCCAATGAGTCCAGGAACAGGGCATGCGCGGCGTTGATCCGCATCACGATCGTGCGTGCGTCGGGCGTCTCGACCGACTCCACCTTCAAGCCGTTGCGGCCGTCGAACTCCGACAGGCAGCGCCAGTTGGTCTTGGGATCCATATAGCGCTGCCAGCTCCACAACACCTCGGCCGCGGTGACCGGCTGGCCATTGTGGAACTGCAGGCCGGGGCGCAGGGTGAAGGTATAGCTGCGGCCATCCTCGGACAGCGCGACCGACTCGGCCAACAGCGGCTTGACGCGGCCGTCGGCCCCGTAGCCCACCAGCCCTTCCACCAGGTTGAGCATCACGCCGTCGGTGTTGCCGTCGCGATTCACGCCGGGATTGGTGCCCCGGATGTCCGCATTGAGCACCACCACGAGCGGCTTGGCGGCCTGGGCCGCCGTCGCGCCCAGGCACAGCATCAGGGCGGCCATCCAGGGCCGCACGGACTTGCTTTTCAGGACAGTCATAGTCACTCCACGGGGTGGGCATCGCCCTGCAGGGCATAGCGGGTGAAGACCTGGCCGAAGGACGGCATGGCAGCGATGTCCATGGTCAGACCCACCGGGTCGATCACGATGGTGGCCACCGTGGCGCTGCGTCCGCCGGTCAGCGTGCCGCGCGGCGGACGGCAGACCGAATAGGGGGTGGCCCAGTCGTCGGCCAGCGCGCGCCGTACGTCGGCCACGCTGATACGCGGGCCGCAGGCCTCCAGCAGCTCCCGCACGCGCCAGGCGCGGTAGAAGGTGTCCACGGCATTGCTCATGCCCGCCTCCTTGACCTTGCCCAGCGCCACTTCGCTCATGAAATGGTTGGAGTGCGTCAGCAGGCCATTGTGCGGGGCCAGGGCGAAGCTCTCGTCCGGCACGCATTCGAAATCGATCAGCCAGCCGTTCTGGCTGACGATCATGTTGCTGGAGCAGGCCTTGGGGGTGGCGGCCAGCAACTGCATGGCGATGGCCACGTGTTCCTGTTCCAGCGCGGCACGCCGGATGCTGCTCAGGGGCACGCCGCTCTGGCTGTAGTCGCGGTCACAGCTCAGATAGTTGCCGGTCAGCGCCAGGCCTGCCGAGTTGAAACCGTGGCGCGCGAGGCCGCCGGCCTCGACCAGGGTCACCAGGGTCACGCCAGCGTCATTGCAGACCCGCAGCACGATGGTGCTGTCGCGTGCATCCGGATCCCAATCCCAGTTGTGGGCATGGATCATGTTGCCGGTGGCGCTGCGCTCGGGCATGACCACCGCCGCGGTGCATTCGCCGTCGGCCGGATCGAGCGCCGTTTCCCGGGCCAGCTTGCGGGCCTTGGCAATCACTTCGGTACGCGCATTGATCAGTACGATGTCCTCATAGGACACGCCGGCCCCTTCAGCGATACCACGCATTTCTTCGCCATGGGCGGCGCGGAAATTCTCCATCTGGGCGGCGAATTCCGCGATCAGTGCCGACTGCCGCGCCGGGGATGCACCCAGACGCTCAAGTTCGCGGCGATAGTGGCGCGCGCTGTGGGCGATACGCTCGGGGACGGCCGCGCCGTACTGCCGGCCGCGCTCGAAGGGCGCCCCGGAGATCGAAACGAGGGGAAAAGGCGTTTGCATGATGAGTTCGCTAAGAAAGTGTCAGAAACCTCAGGCGGCCTGGCGCGGCAGCACCAGGATGTCGCCCTCGTCGCGCAGCGATGCGCCCAAGGCCAGGGACGCCGACAGCAGCAGATCGCGCTCCAGGGGAAATTCGTGCACCGGGCAGCGCAAGGTCTGATTGGCCTCGTTGCGCTGCGTGAACGACAGTTCGATATCGCCCACCTTGCCGTCCTCGACCCGCACGCAGGCGGTCATGCCGACCCAGTCGGTATGCGCATCGCCGTGGTGGGCCATCTGGAAAGAGAAGTTGCCGCCACCGTAGAAAATCGGCTTGCCGCGATATACCTCGATCGGCAGGATCATGTGCGGACCATGCCCGAAGACGATATCGGCACCGGCCTGCACCGCGGCATGGGCATACTCGCGCTGATAGTTCAGCACCTCGCGCCGATAACCCCAGTGCAGCGAGGCCACCACTACATCGGCCTGCTCGCGCAACTGCGCCACTTCCTCGCGGAAGCGCTCCAACGACTCGGGATCGGCCCAGGTGAGGATCTGCGGCGGCACGCCCGGCCGGGTACGGGCGGCCTGCTGTTCGAGGGCCGGCCGATAGGCCGTATGCCCCCGGATCACCGCCACGCCGGCATGCTCGTCGGTCGCCTCGTGACCATCCGGCCAGAATACGGCGGTTCGCTGCAGAAAGCCGTAGCGCACCCCTGCACGCTCCAGCACCAGGGGCGCGCGCGCCTGGCTATCGTTCAGGCCGGCCCCCACGTGCGGAATGCCCAGGCGATCCAGCGCGGCCAGGCTGCTGCCGATCGCCTCGTGCCCGATATTCACGTTGTTGGCGCAACCCACCAGCTGCACGCCAGCCTGCAGCAAGGCGTCACCCATGGCCGGGGGCACATAGAACCCACGCCGCTCGCGTGCCGAATCCGGCAGCTCGTACAGGCAGCACTCCAGATTGGCGAAGACCATGTCGGCGTCGCGCAAGGGTTCGCCGACATGCTCGAACAGGCCCTCGGCCTGCTCCACGCCCCGGAAGTTGATGTCGCCCAGCAAATAGAACGTCTGTTGCATGATCAGTCCTTCTTGCTCACTTCCCACAGCTGGGGCGTGCCGAAGATGGACGACTCGAACCCTTCTACGTTCTTGCGATAGGCCCCGGTGCTCAGCGTGTTGAACAGCGCAATGATGGGCACCTGCTCCAGCATGCGGCCGTGCAGCGCATCGAACAAGGCCTGGCGCTTGGCCGGATCGGTTTCGCGCATGGACGCGGTGAGCTGCTCAAGCGCCTGGGCATCTTCCCAGACCTTGCGCGGCTGCGTGTCCTTGGGACCCATGACCGCCTCGAAACTCAGCGAGGGATCCATGCGGCTGGAATACGAGAAGGACATCATCTGGTAATTGCCCTTCTGCCACTTGTCCTGCTGCGCGCCCCACTCCAGCACTTCGATCTCGGCATTGATACCGGCTTCCTGCAGCATTGCCTGGGCGATCACTGCCGCATCGAAGTTGGGCAGGTTGCGCTTGTTGGTGGAAATGACGATTTTCTCGCCCTTGTAGCCGGCCTCGGCCAACAACTGCTTGACGCGCGCGCGGTCAGGAACGAACCCGCGCTGCTGCGCCTCGGAGAAGTACGGCGATGCGCTGGGCACCAGCGAGTTGTTGGGCTTGGCCAGCCCGTAGGTCACGCCCTCGACCAGCTGCTCGTAGTCCAGCGCTGCCGCAATGGCCTGACGCAGCTTGACATTGGACAGCAGCTTGTCGCGGGTCTGCAGCGGCAGCGTCGACGGCGCGAGCTGGGGCGCCACGGTCACGCCGATCTGCGGATGGCCCTTCATTTCCTCCATTTCGGAGTAGGGCACCTTGGACATGATGTCGATATCGCCACTGGCCAGCGCCGTCTTGGCCGTGGCCGGATCGGAGATCACCACGAAGCGGATTTCATCGACCTTAGGCTGCTTGCTGCCCACATAGCCATCGCGCCCGCCCGGCAGGCTGGCATAGTCGTCATAGCGCAGCAGCTGGATGTACTCGCGGGGACGCCACTCGCCCAGCTTGAAAGGGCCGGTACCGATGGGTTTGTCCCAGCTGCCGTCGGCCTTGAGCGAATCCCGGTGGGTGATCGCGGTCATGCCGCAATCATTGCGCGCCAGCGAACTGAGGAACAGCGGGTCGGCCTGATTGATGCGGAACACCACGGTCTTCGCATCCGTGGCCTGGACGTCCTCGACCTTCAAGCGGACACGGCCATCGAAGTCCGACAGGCAACGCCAACCCGTCTTCGGGTTCATGAAGCGGTTCCAGCTCCAGACCACGTCATCGGCCGTGAGAGGCGCGCCATTGTGGAACTTGACGCCCTGGCGGAGATGGAAGGTATAGGTCAGCCCATCCTCCGAGACATCGATGCGCTCGGCCAGCAGCGGCTTGGCCTGGCCCTTGGCGTCATAGCCCACCAGTCCTTCGACCATATGCAACACCACGGCATCGGTATTGCCGTCGCGGTTGACGCCTGGATCGGTACTGCGGATATCGGCATCCTGATGCACGCGCAACGTCGTCGCGCCAGCACTGGCGCTGCACAGGGCCCCCAGAACGGCCACAAGAAGAAAACGTTTTTTCACAGCGGGATCTCCAGCAGAAAAAAGGACAGAGGTCAGAACCGGGCAGCGCTGCCGCGCGCCATGAGGTAAGTGGCGTAGCGCGGCTGCAGGCAGGGCAGGCGCGAAACCTGCATCCGCCCGGTGGCCGGCTCCATCAACAAGGTGGCCGTCGTGCAGGATTCATAGCCCTGCCCGCCCGGCCGCGGCGGGCGGCACACGGAATAAGGCGTCGCGTGCTCATCGCCGAAGGCGTGCTTCAGATCGGCCAGCGTGAGCTTGTCGCCAGCGGCCTGCAGGCTGGCCTGAACACGCACATCGCGATACAGGCTGTCGGGCGAGGTCTGCACCCCGGTCTCCACCAGCTTGCCGCGCGCCACTGGATTGACCCAGTGGTTGGCGTGCACTAGCAACCCTTGCCGGGGGTACAACAGAAAGGTTTCATCGGGTGCGCACTCCAGGCTGAGAGACAGCCCCAGGCTGCTGCCCAGCAGGACATTGCAGGAGCAGGCCTTGGGCGTGGCCGCGACGATCTGCAACGCCACGGCGAAATGAGCCTGCTCCAGCGCCTTGCGGCGGATCAGCGGCAAAGGCACCCCGGTCTGCTGGAAGTCGCGCCCGCAAGACAGGCCATTGCCATTGAGCACCAGGCCGGCCGAATTCATGCCGTAGCGCGCCAGCCCGCCGGCTTCCACGAAAGTCATCACGTCGGGACCATCCTCGCGCAGGATGCGAAGCACGATGGCGGTCTCGGCGCAATCCAGGCGGTTATCCCAGTTCTGGCCTTGCAGCAGATGGCCGTTGGCGCTGCGCGCCGGCAGAATGGCCGCGCTGGTGCAGGCGTCGGCCGGCGGCGGCTGCAGCGCGGCCTGATGCTGCAACCGCGCCTGCGTGACGATCTCGCTGCGGGCGTTGATCATCAGCACATCGGCGAAGGGGATGCCCGCGCCATCAGCGATGCCCTGCATCTCCTGCAGGTAATCCGGCTCGAAAGCCTCGACCTGGTAGCGGAAATCCTCAATCAGCGCCGCCAGGCGGTCTGCCGGAAAGCCAAAGCCATCCAAGGCTCGCGCATAGATCGCGGCACTGCGTTTCACCCGCGCGGCCGCCTTCTCGCCGTGCTGGCGGCCGCGCTCGTAGGGTGAACCGTTGACCTCGATCAGGGGGAAAAAATCCCTATCTTCCATGTCCATTCCTTCTCGCCATGGGGCGCGCCGGCTGGCCGGCCCGCCCGGTTTCCTATGCCTGCGCCGGCTCGTCGAAACGCCAGCGCAACTGCACGCCGCCACGCTCGTTGGTGTCCAGCGCAGGAATCGCAGACAGCAAACGGCGGGTGTAGGCTTCACGCGGGTGATCGAAGATCTCGTCACGCGCGCCCTGCTCCACGATGCGTCCGTCCTGCATCACCACCACGCGGTCGGCCACCTGCTCGACCACGCCCAGGTCATGGCTGATGAACAGGCAGGAAAAGCCGTGTTTGCGCTGCAGCTGGGCAAACAGCTCCAGCACCTGGGCGCGCACGGTCACATCCAGCGCCGAGACTGGCTCATCGGCAATCACGAAAGCCGGCCGGCGCACCACCGCGCGGGCGATCGCCACGCGCTGACGCTGCCCGCCCGACATTTCATGCGGAAAGCGCTCGACGTACTCTGGCCCGAGGCCGACCTCACCCAGGATCTCGTGCACGCGACGGCGCTTGTCGGCCTCGCTCATCGAGGGCACCAGGCGCAAGCCTTCGCCGACCAGTTCGCCGATGTTCATACGCGGATTGAGCGAGGAATAGGGATCCTGAAAGACCATCTGGCAATTGAGCCGGTAATCCTTCCAGCCCGCATCGCTGGTCTCGATGGAGCGGCCGCGAAACCGGATGCTGCCGTCCGCCGGACGCAGCAGGCCCGCAATGGCCCGGCCCAGCGTGGTCTTGCCCGATCCGGACCCGCCCACTACCGCCACCACCTCGCGTGGCCGTACCACCAGGTCGATGCCGTGCAGCGCCTGCTTGGGCTCGCTGCGTCGGAAAAAACGCTGGCGCCCCGGATAACGCACCACCAGATCCCGCACCTCGACAACCGGAGGCTCATCGGCAATGGCGCGCGCCGGGCCCCGGCGCGGCATGGCCGCCAACAGGCGGCGCGTATAGGCATGCTGCGGGTGATCCAGCAAATCGGCGGTGCGGCCGCGCTCGACGACTTCGCCCTGGCGCATCACCACCATGCGCTCGGTGTAGCGGGCCACCATCGCCAGGTCATGGCTGATCATGAGCACGGCCGTGTTGCGTTCGCGCGTGAGGTCCACCATCAGCTCCATCACGTCGCGCTGCACCACCGCGTCCAACGCCGTGGTCGGCTCGTCGGCGATCAGCAGCGCCGGCTCCAGCAGCATCACCGAAGCCAGCATCATGCGTTGCCGCATGCCGCCCGAGAACTCATGCGGCCATGCCGTCAGCGCGCCCTGCGGGTCGCGGATCCCCACGCGCTGCAGCATATCCAGGATGCGCTCGCGCCGCGCCTGGCTGTTCAGATCCTTGCGGTGCAGCGCCAGCCCCTCGTCGAGCTGGCGCCCGATGGGCATCGACGGGTTGAGCGACGTCATGGGTTCCTGGAACACCATGCCGATGCGCGCGCCGCGCAAGGCGCGCATTTCCTTGGGTGTGGCGCGGGTCAGTTCCTGACCTTCGAAAATGACCCGTCCGCCCGCCCGGGTCAGCGGCGGCGGCGTCAACCCCAGGATGGCGCGCGCGGCCTGCGTCTTGCCACTGCCCGACTCGCCCACGATGCCCACCATCTCGCCCGGGGCCACATCAAATGACACATGCTTGACGATTTCCCGCCCCTGCGGGCCTACCGTCAAGGTCAGATCCAGTACTTGCACCAGCATCCCGTTGTCCTTGTCTTGCTGCAAGGCCGTGTTTTTCATGGCAGCGTGGTCCCCCGCCGGATGGATCGTGGTCATATCAGTGGCCTCCCCCGCGCATGCGCGGATCGAGCCGGTCGCGCACAGCGTCGCCCAGCAGGTTGATGCCCAGCAAAGTGAACGAAATGCACAACCCCGGAAAGATGGAGAGGTAGGGCGCCTGGGCCATGAACGGCCGGGCGGCGGCCAGCATGTTGCCCCAGGTGGGCGCCGGCGGCGGCACCCCGAGCCCGAGGAAAGACAGCGCGCTCTCGGCCAGGATGACCCAGCCGAACATCGACGTGGCCAGCACCGTCAACGGCGCAATGCAGTTAGGCAATACGTGGCGCCACATGGTGTAGAGCTCGGAGTTGCCCAGCACGCGCGATGACTCGATGAATTCGCGCTCGCGCAGCGACAGCACCGTTCCGCGCACGATCCGCGTCACCGACGGCGTATAGGCCAGGCCCAGGGCCAGAATGATGCCGTACTTGTTGGCGCCCACCACCGCCAGCAGCCCCAGTGCCAGCAACAGGCCCGGGAAGGCCAGCAGGGCATTGTTGAAGGCCATGATGATGCGGTCGGTCCAGCCGCGCAGAAAGCCCGTCACCACGCCGACTGTGGTGCCCACCACCACGGCGAAGCTCACCGTCAGCAGGCTGATCCAGACGCTGCTGGCCGCCCCGGCGAGCAGCCGTGACAGCACATCGCGGCCGAACTCGTCGGTGCCCAGCAGGAAATGCCAGTCCGGTGCCTTGAGGCGGGCCGAGAAATTGATTTTCAGGGGATCGAAGGGGGTCCACACCACCCCCATCACGGCAGCGATCAGCACCACGGCGATCAGGCTCCCGCCCAGCCAGGCGTTGGCCGGCAGACGGCGACGACGCGCCGGTCTGACTCTGGTTTGGTCAGGCGTACTCATTCGGCGGTCACCCTGGGTTCGAAAATCGGATAGAGCAGATCAATCACCAGATTGACCACAACGTAGATCACCGCCACGAACAGCAGGCAACCCTGGATCACCGGATAATCCCGCGCGAAGATCGAATCCACCAGCAGACGTCCGAGTCCGGGGATGGTGAAGACCGTTTCCACCACGGCAATGCCGCCCAGCAGATTGCCCAGCACCAGGCCGATCAGCGTCCACGTCGGGCCGAAAGCATTCTTGAAAACGTGGTGCATCAGTACGGCACGCTCGCTCAGCCCCTTGGCGCGCGCATGCGTCACATAGTCGAGCCGCAACACCTCCAGGGCGCTGGCACGCGCCATGCGCATCAATACGCCGATCTCATGCAAGAACAACGTCATGATCGGCATGACCAGATACAGGGCCGCGGCCCAGGCGTCCTGGGAGAAGGACACATAGCCCACCACCGGCAACCAGGACAGTTTCAGGCCGAAAAACAGCAACAGCAGCAGGCCGAGCCAGAAGGTCGGAATCGACACCAGCAAGGTGGCCGCGCCGACCAGCACCAGGTCCAGGCTGCCGTTCTGACGCCAGGCCGCGATCATGCCCAGGGGCACGGCCACCAGGGTGGCCAGCAGCACCGCCGAGGCCACCACCTGGGCACTCACCAGAAAACGCCCCCACACCAGCGGCAGCACGCTCTGGCCAGTGGAAATGGATTGACCCAGATCGCCGTGCAGCAGATCGCCGAACCAGATGAAGAACTGCTCGGCCCAGCTCAGATTCAGGCCCATGCGCTCGCGCATGTCCTCCAGGGCCGCCGGATCCGCCAGGTCACCCAGCAGAAGCTGGGCCGGGTCTCCGGGTATCAAGCGGATCAAGATGAACACCGATACCGCCACGATCAATAGTGTCGGCAAGGCCATCCCGATCCGCGTCAAGGCAAAACGCAGCATGGGCGGATGTCTCCGGTCATTGCGGCACTTCGCCGTTCGGCGGGCCGCATTGTGTTTTATGGCGCGCCTGGAATGGCGCAGGACACACTGTCAGCGATCGCAACAAATAAGTAAAATTAAAATTTATTAGGAGTCATACAAGAAAAACTTCATTGATCCCAGGATCCAGGACCGCCCCATGAGCTCCATCCGATTTCTACGCAGCTTTGTCGCCGTCGCCCGCAGCGGCTCTTTTTCCGCCGCCTCCGAGCGGGTCGCGCTCACGCCGACCGCCGTCAGCCTGCAGATGCGGACCCTGGAAGACGACCTCGGGTGCACGCTGTTCGACCGCACCGGCAAGATCGTCTCGCTCAACGAACGCGGCCACCGCATGCTGCCCAAGGCCGAAGCGCTGCTGCAGATGTACGAAACCCTGCGCAATGACGACGAAGGCCAGCAGGAAGTGATCGGGGCGATTTCGGTCGGCGCGGTGGCCACGTCCATGTCGCTGCTGGCGCGCGCCGTGCTGGACCTGCGCGCCAGCCACCCCAAGCTGCGCATTCATCTGGGCATCAATTACTCCGGCGACCTGTCCATGCGGGTCAAGGAACGCGAACTGGACGCCGCACTGGCCGTCAAGAGCGCGCATCGCATCCCGTCAGGCACCTCCTGGACGCCGCTCTATACCGAGCCGCTGGTATTCGTTGCCAACCGACGCAGTGCCGGCAGCCGCGACACCGAAGCCTTGCTGCGCGAGCGGCTGTTCCTGCGCCCGGCGCGCAACACCCATACGGGCGCGCTGATCGAGCGCTTCATGCGGCGACGCCGGTTGACCTGCAATGAGTTCCTGGAGATGAACTCCATGCGCACCATGATCGAACTGGTGCAGCAGGACGTGGGCGTGACCATCGTCCCCTTGCAGCGCACGGCCGCCTGGGAAAAAGACCGCTCGCTGCTGATACGCCACTTCGACGATCCGAAGGCACATCGTTCCATCGGCTTGTTCGAGAATGACGCGCGCAGCCACCTCACCAGCGTGGTGCGCCGCCGCCTGCTGCAAGAGCTGGGCGAGCCGCCCGGCGCCTGAGCCGTCTCAGGCCCCCACGCCGCCTGGCTCGCCAGTGAAACGCAGGCCCACGCCCGGCTCGGTGATGAGATAGCGCGGCGCGGTGGCGTCATCGCCCAGTTTGGCGCGCAGCTTTCCCAGCAGGATGCGCAGATAGTGGGTGTCTTGCTCGTGGCTGGGGCCCCAGACGGCGCGCAGGATCTGGGTCTGGGTGACCAGGCGGCCCTGTTGCTGCAGCAGCAGGGCCAGCAGGGCGAACTCCTTGCGCGTCAGGGGCACCGGCTGGCCCTCAAGTCGCACGTCGCGCTGCGTCAGGTCGATACGCAGGCGGCCGTCGTCAAACGCCACCCCGGCCTCGCCGCGCGGCCCGCTGGCGCGCAGGAAGGCGCGCACGCGCGCCATCAGTTCCTCGACCCCGAACGGCTTGGTGACGTAATCATTGGCGCCGGCATCCAGCAACGCGACTTTCTCGCTCTCGGCCGCGCGTACCGTCAACACGATCACCGGCACCGACGACCAGCCGCGCAACTCACGCAGCACGTCCAGGCCATCGCGGTCGGGCAGCCCCAGGTCCAGCACGACCAGGTCGGCGCCTCGCCCGGCCAGCAGGCTCAGCCCCTGCTGGCCGGTTTCTGCCTGCAGCGTCGCATAGCCCTGCGCGCGCAGGCTGATGTCCAGAAAGCGCCGGATCTGCGGCTCGTCGTCAACGATGAGCACTCGCGATGCCGGTACGGTCTGCGCAACCGTCATGGTCCTTCCTCCTCCTGAGGCGCCTGCCCCGATGGCAGCGTCAGGCGCACCGTGGTCCCCACCCCCTGCGGCCCGGGCAAGGCCTGCACCTTGCCCAGGTGAGCGCCGATGATGCCCTGCACGATGGTCAGCCCCAGGCCGGTGCCCTGCTTGCCCCGGTCGCCCCGCTCGACGCTGTAGAACATATCGAAAATCCGGTTGCGTTCGGCCTCCGGGATGCCGGGGCCGCGATCCGAGATGTCGACCCGTACCGTGGCACGATCCAGGCGCCGGGCCTGCACCTCGATGGCCTGGCCCGGCGGCGAGAACTTGGCGGCATTCTCCAGCACATTGAAGAGCGCCTGTTCGATCAAGGCCGGATGCACGTGAACCAGGCCTATGGCCGGGTCGACCGTGATGTCCACCCCGACGCCGGGCGCATAGCGTTGCAGCCGCCGCGAGGCCGAGCCGAGCAATTCGTCCAGCCCGATCCAGTCGCGCGCCAGCGTCAATCCGCCCTGGTGCCCCAGCCGCGTCATGTCGAGCAGATTCTGGATATACCGGTCCAGGCGCTCGCCCTCGATATGAATGGTCGACAGCAAGCTGCGCTGATCCTCCTGCCCCAGGTTCTGGCCATAGCTGGCCAGGGTGTCGGCCGCGCCGATGATGGCCGACAGCGGCGAGCGCAGATCGTGCGACACCGAGGACAGCAGGGCCGAGCGCAGCCGTTCGGTTTCGCCGGTCAGGCGGGCGCTTTCCAGCTCGGCCACCAGACGCGTGCGCAGCGCCGCCTGGCCGATGTCCTCGACCATGCGCTCGGCCAGGCGGCGCTGCTCGAACGGCGCGCGTGCGGCAGCGTCGGCAAAGCGCAGGCCGACCACGCCCAGCACCTGCTGATCGGCACGGATCGGCAGGAACCACCATGACGAGTCGGCCAGGGTATCGGTATGGCGCCCGCTGGGCAGACCCTGCTTGGCACTCCAGTCGGCCGCCAAACGGTCTTTTCCGCTCAGCTGGGCGGCGGCTGCGGGCGGGCCGCTGACGTCATCGATGCGGATCCAGGCTTGCGCGCGCAGGGTCGCCTGCAGCACGGCCGAGCCTGCCGCCACGACCTCGCCCAGATCGGCGGCGTTGGACAGTTTGCGCCCCAGGGTCTGCATGGCCGTGGCGTGGGTATTGGCCGCGCGCAGCGCCACCACCTGCATGCGCAGGCGCGAGGCCAGCCGCCCGGCAATCAGTGCCGCCCCCAGGAAAAGCAGCACCGTGGCCACGCCGCGATGCGCGCTGATGCGCAAGGTCAGGCGCGGCTCGATGAAGAAGAAGTCATAGGCCAGGAAACACAACACGGCCGTGATCACGGCCGCGGTCATGCGGCTGCGCGAGGCCACCAGGATGACGGCCACCAGAAACACCAGCGACAGATCCTGCAAACCGGCAAAACGCTCGGCCAGCGCCGCCGCCGCCACCGCCCCCAGACTGGCCAGCACGATGAGGGTTGCCTCGCGCCAGCCGGGGCGCTCGACGCCACCGGGCTCCCAGTGCGCCGCGCGACGCCGGATCTGCGGGGTGCTGATGATGGTGAGCTCGTAGCGCGCGCCACGCTGGAGCAGCTGCTGGGTCAGGGTGCGGTTGAAGATACGCGCGATGGGCCGCTCGCGGGTGCGCCCGATGACCAGGGCACGCGCGCCGCGCAGGGCCGCGGCGTCCAGCAGCGCCTGGGTGATGTCGGTGTCGTAGCGCACCTCCGTTTCGCCGCCCAGGCTGCGCGCCAGCGCGAAAGCCCGGTCGATCTCCAGTTGGCGCGCCTGCCGGGCCGGCGGACCGCCAGGGGCACCCGCCGGGCTGCCGCGCCCGGTATCGACCGTGACCACCGACCAGGGCGCGCCGCGCCGCTCGGCAATGCGCGCACCGGCCCGCACCAGGTATTCGGAATGGCCCGCGCCATCGATGGCGATCAGTACGTGACGCTGCATGGCGATGCCGGGTAGCCCGCGTGCGGCACGCGTCTCGCGCAGATCGGCGTCGACCAGGTCGCTGACGGTCTGCATGGCCAGCTCGCGCAGCGCCGTCAGGTTGGACGGCGAGAAGAAGGCCTGCAGCGCGCGCGCGGCCTGTTCGGGCAGGTAGACCTTGCCCTGGTTCAGCCGCTCGATCAGTTCGCGCGCCGGCAGATCCACCAGACGGATGTCGCGCAGGTATTCGAACAAGGCATCGGGCACGGTCTCGGTGACCCGGATCCCGGTGATCTGGCGCACCACATCGTTCAGGCTTTCAAGGTGCTGGACATTGACCGTCGTGTAGACGTCGATACCGGCGTTGAGCAGTTCCTCCACGTCCTGCCAGCGCCGTTCGTGGCGGCTGCCGGGGACGTTTCGGTGAGCCAGCTCATCGACCAGCGCGATCGCCGGGCGGCGCGCCAGCAGGCCGTCCAGATCCATTTCCCGCCGCTCACGCCCCTGATGGGGCATGACCCGGGGCGGCAGGCTCGGCAAGCCCTCGACCAGCGCCTGAGTTTCCTGGCGCCCGTGCGTCTCGACCACGCCAATCAGCACGTCCTGCCCCTGGCGGTGCAGCTCACGTGCCCGCGTGAGCATGGCGAAGGTCTTGCCGACCCCGGGCGCCGCCCCCAGGAACACGGTCAGACGCCCGGACGCCTGGCGGCGCAAGGTGCCGATCAGTGCGTCGGCCTGGCGGCTGCGGTCATCGCCCATCCTGGATTCCCTTTGCGGTTGCGCGCCGGCCCGCCTGTCGCGGACCGGCTGCGCCTACTGTAACGCCACTGGCGCGGCCGGTTCAGAAAAAGGGCGTCAGCAACATATCAATCAGCTTGATGCCGATGAACGGAGCCACCAGCCCGCCCAGCCCGTAGATCAACAGGTTACGCCGGAGCAGGCGCTCGGCCGGCTCGGCGCGGTATTTCACCCCACGCAAGGCCAGCGGCACCAGGGCCACGATGATCAGGGCATTGAAAATGACTGCCGCCAGAATGGCCGAGCCGGGGCTGTGCAGGCCCATGACATTGAGCGAAGCCAGCGCCGGATAGGTGCCCACGAAGGCAGCCGGGATGATGGCGAAGTATTTGGCCAGGTCGTTGGCCACGCTGAAAGTGGTCAACGCGCCGCGCGTCATGATCATCTGCTTGCCGACCTCGACCACCCGCAGCAGCTTGGTCGGATTGCTGTCCAGATCGACCATGTTGCCCGCCTCCTTGGCCGCCTGGGTGCCGCTGTTCATTGCCACGGCCACGTCGGCCTGCGCCAGGGCGGGTGCGTCATTGGTGCCGTCGCCGGTCATGGCCACCAGATGGCCCTGGGCCTGGTACTGGCGGATGAGCCGCAACTTGTCTTCGGGCGTGGCCTCGGCCAGGTAGTCGTCGACCCCGGCATCGGCGGCGATGGCCGCTGCCGTCAGGGCATTGTCGCCAGTGATCATCACCGTTTTGATGCCAATGCGGCGCAATTCGGCAAAGCGTTCCTTGATACCGCTCTTGATGATGTCTTTAAGTTCGACCACGCCCAGCACGCTGGCGCCGTCGGCCACCACCAGCGGCGTGCTGCCGCGCTGCGCGACGCTTTCGATGGCGCGCATCACGCTGTCGGGAAACGCACCGCCGGCGCGCTCGATATGCTGACGGATGGCCGAGCCCGCCCCCTTGCGCAACTGACGCGCGCCCAGGTCCAGTCCGCTCATGCGGGTTGCCGCGCTGAAGGCGATCGCCTGCGCACCGGCCGGCGGTCCGGCCAGCGCCTCTTGCGGCAGCTCGAAGCCGCGCCGCGCCAGCGCCACGATGGAGCGGCCCTCGGGGGTTTCATCGGCCAGCGAGGCCAGGCAGGCGGCTTCGGCCAGCTCGCGCTCGCTCACGCCGGGCGCGGCGATGAACGCTGCCGCCTCGCGGTTGCCCAACGTAATGGTGCCGGTCTTGTCCAGCAACAGCACGTCGACGTCACCCGCCGCCTCGATGGCCCGTCCGGAGGTGGCCAGCACATTGGCTCGCATCATCCGGCTCATGCCGGCGATCCCCACGGCCGACAGCAGCGCGCCGATGGTGGTCGGGATAAGGCACACCAGCAACGCGATCAGCACCGTCAGGCTGACGGTCTGGCCGCTGCCGTTGAGCAGCACGCTGAAGTAGGAGAACGGCAGCAGCGTCACGCATACCAGCAGAAAGATCAAGGTCAGCGCCACCAGCAGGATGGTCAGCGCCACTTCGTTGGGGGTCTTGCCGCGGCGCGCGCCCTCGACCATCGAGATCATGCGATCGAGGAAAGCCTCGCCGGGGCGCGCCGTCACGCGCAGGATGAGCCAGTCGGACAGCACCCGCGTGCCGCCCGTCACCGAACTCAGGTCTCCGCCCGACTCGCGGATCACCGGCGCGGACTCCCCGGTGATGGCGGACTCATCGACCGACGCCACGCCCACGACCACTTCGCCATCGGCCGCAATGATCTCCCCGGCGTTGACCAGCACATAGGCCCCCACCGTCAGGGCGTCGCTGGGCACGGGCGTCACGCGGCTATCGCGCTGCGGGGTCTCGAGCACATTGGCCATGACGGCGCGCCGGGTGGCGCGCAACGCCTGGGCATGCGCCTTGCCACGCCCTTCGGCCAGGGCCTCGGCGGCGTTGGCGAACAACAGGGTGAACCATAGCCAGGCGGCCACGGCAAAGATGAACCCGGCCGGGGCATCGCCCTCGCCGGCCAGCGCCTGCAGGCCGAGCAACGTGGCCACGATGCTGCCGACGTAGACCACGAACATGACCGGGTTCTTCACCTGGTCGCGCGGCGAGAGCTTGCGCAACGCCTGCCAGGCGATGCCGGCCCAGGCGGGCCGGGGGGTATTCAAGGGAGCGCCGTGGGTGGCACGGGCAGCTTCAGAATGAGACATGATGGCACCTGCGTTATTGATTCCGGAGACGGGCGGCGCCCGCCTTGTCCAGGGCAAGGTTCAGTTCCAGCACATTGACCCTCGGTTCGCCCAGCAAGCCGAACTGGCGGGCTTCGCGCTGGCGGGCCAGCAAGGCCAGCACCTCCTGCTCGGGCCACTGGCGGGCTTGCGCCACGCGCGCGGCCTGCAGGCGGGCATTGGCCAGAGAGATGTGCGGATCCAGCCCGGAGGCCGAGGCCGTCACGGCATCGACCGGTACGGCCTGCCCGGCGTCCAGCCCGTTGGCCTGGCGATAGGCCGCCACCCGGGCCGCCACATCGCCCAGCAGCTGACGGCTGAGCGCGCCCTGATTGCTGGCGCCGCTGGCCGCCGCGTTGTAGGGTTGCGGCACGCTCTTGGCCGGATCGGCCGGATCCACGCCTTGGGTGGCGCTCGGACGGCCATGGAAGTACCGTGCCTGGCTGAACGCCTGGCCGATCACGTGCGAGCCCACGGGCACGCCGTCGCGCAGCACCAGACTGCCCTGGGCCTGGGCAGGCCAGAGCATCTGGGCCGCCCCCGTGGTCGCCAGGGGGTACACGATGCCGGTGACCACCATAAAGAACAGCGCCGAGATCAGGGCCGGACGCAGCAGGCCGCGCCCAGCGGACCTGGCGATGACGGCGCCGGCATTGGCTTGATATGACATGATGATTCCTCAGAAAGTCTGGCCGGACAGCATGAGCAGGTGTTCGGCGATCGGGCCCAGGGCCAGCGCCGGCAGAAAGGTCAGCCCGCCCACCACCAGCACCACGAATACCAGCAGCACGGTAAAGAGCGGCGTGGCCGTCGAGAGCGTGCCCGCACTGGGCGGCACAGCCTTCTTGGCTGCCAGGCAACCGGCCACCGCCAGCATGGGCAGCAGCGTCAGATAACGGCCAAACAGCATGGCCAGGCCGATGGTGGTATTGAAAAACGGCGTATTGGCGTTCAGCCCGGCAAAAGCCGACCCGTTATTGGCCGTGCCCGAGGTATAGGCATAGAGCACTTCGCTGAAGCCATGCGGGCCGCCATTGGCCAGGCTGTCCAGCGTGCCGGACATCAGGCAGGCGATGGCGGTGAAGCCGAGAATGCACAAGGGATGCGCCAGCACGGCCAGCATGACGTACTTCATCTCGCGCGCTTCGATTTTCTTGCCCAGGAACTCGGGTGTGCGTCCGATCATCATGCCCACCAGGAAAACCGTAAGGATGGCGTAGGTGACCAGATTGATCAGGCCCACGCCATCCCCGCCGAACACGTTGTTGAGCATCATCTGGGCCAGCGGCACCAGCCCGCCCAACGGGGTGTACGAGGCATGCATGGCATTGACCGAGCCGGTGGTCGCGGCGGTCGTCACCGAGGCGAACAGGCTGCTGCCGGCCACGCCGAAGCGCATCTCCTTGCCCTCCAGGTTGCCACCGCCCTGCGCACTGCTGTGGACCTGATCCACGCCCAGCGGCGTAAGCAGGGGATTGCCGCCCTGCTCGGCCCCGTAGATAAGCGACAGAAACCCGACGAACATCAGCACGAAGGCCGCCAGGAAAGCCCAGCCCTGCGCGCGACGCCCCAGCAGGCTGCCGCAGGCGTAAGTCAGTGCGGCCGGGATCAGCAGCATGCCCAGGATGTGCAGGGTGTTGGTCAGCGGCGTGGGGTTCTCGAACGGATGCGCCGCGTTCATGCCGAAGAATCCCCCTCCGTTGGTGCCGATGTGCTTGATGGCCTCCAGGCTGGCCACCGGCCCGACGATCAGCTGCTGGCGCGCTCCTTCCAGCGTGTTGACCACGGCCTGGGCGTCCAGCGTCTGCGGGACACCTTGCCAGACGTAGACCAACGCCATCACGAAACACAGCGGCAGCAGCAGCCGGTACAACACCCGCGTGAAGTCCACCCAGAAGTTGCCGATGTTGTGCATGTCGTGGCGTGCCAGCCCACGCAGGAAACCGCCCGCGGCAGCCACGCCCGTGGCGGCGCTGACCGACATCAGAAAGGTGATGACCACCATCTGCGACAGGTTCGACAGGCTGCTCTCGCCGGAGTAGGCCTGCCAGTTGGTATTGGTGATGAAGGACGCGGCCGTGTTGAAGGCCAGGTCCGGCGTCTGCGAAGCCCGCGCCAGGGGATCACCCGGCAGATACTGCTGCAGACGCAGCAGCGCGTAGCCCAGCAGCATCATGGCAGCGTTGCTCAACACCAATGCCAGCCCATAACGCTTCCATGACATGCCTTCGGCCGGGTCGATGCCCAGCACCTGATAGGTGCCGCGCTCCAGCAGGCTGTGCGAGGGCCGGGTAAAAAGGCGGGCGATCCATTTCCCCACCAGCACGGTCGACAGCAGCGCCAGCGCCAGGAGCGCGACGAATTGTGCGATATCGATAGCCATCACGACCCCGCTCAAAGCTTGCCCAGGCCGGCGACAACACCGGCGATCAGCGCAAAGACGACCAGCGTCAGCGCCACGAATAGAACATCACCCATGGATGCACCTCGAATCATTAACGGTCGTACCCGGGGCTCAGAACCGTTGCGGTTCCAGCAGGGCGAAGATCAGATAGGCAAACAAGCCGACGGTCACGAGCACCAGCCCGATGGTCATGAAACTCATGTTTTCTCTCCGGAAGAAAGCAGGCCGCTAGAACCCGGTCTGAAGGGACAGCACCACGCGGGTACCCGCCATATCGGGGAACAGCCGCTTGGCGGCCGAATCGCTCGCATGCAGCGTCAGGCGTGCTTCCAGCGGAGCCTTGAAGGCCCAGGCCAAGGCCACTGAACCGCTGGTGTAGCTATCGGCATAGGCGCTTTGCAGCACGTAGCGCGACACCGTCCCTTCCAGCCGCCAGCCCTGGCCCAAAGGCTGGCGCGCACCCAGCGTCAGGTAGCTGCCACGTGTTTTGCTCGCCATGGCGTTGCTGGAATGGCTGATCGACGCCCACACGCGCTCGCGCCAGCTGAGCGCACCGGTGACCTCGTTCCAGTTCAGACCGATGTCCGAACCCGGATACTGGTAGCGCTGGACATAGAGATCGGCCTCCCAGTCCTCGGCGAGCGCGCCGCGCCAGCCGGCGGCCAGGTCGAACTCGCTGGCAGCCCCGTTGTCAGGCCGGTACCTCACGTTGGAGCCCCACACCGAGGCGTAGAGGCCGCTGCCATGGGTGTATCTGAAATCGCCCTGCAGGGCGGGCTTGTCGCGCGTCTGGGAGGATCCGCGCCAGACATAATCGGAGGCCAGCGTCAGCGACCCTGCAAACTGCGCCCGCGCCGTCATCGGCAAGACCGACAGCAAGGCCAGGCCGGTCACGGCCATGTATGACTTGCACCGCATCGTTTTCTTCGTGTTCGAACGGCAAAATTGCCTGCACAAAGTATCGATCCGAGCCCCGTAAAATTTCCATCACCAAACCCGGGCTGGCCGTAAAGACGGCGTAAATTCACGCGGGAGAAAAGCCGAAAGGCCGCCCTCAAGGCGGCCTTCCAGGACGGGACGTGCCGCTCAGTGCGTAATGCGCGTACCCAACAAGGCCAGGAACTGCGCCAGCCAGGCCGGGTGCGACGGCCAGGCAAACGCCGTGACGAGATTGCGGTCGGTCAGGGCCTGGTCCATGGCCAGATCCACGTATTCCGCGCCGGCAGCGCGCACCTCGGGCGCGCAGGCGCCATAACCGCTGCAGCGGTAGCCGCGCAGCACATCGGCGGCGCACAACAGCTGCACGCCGTGGCAGATGCAGGCCACCGGCTTGTCCGTGTCGAAGAAATGGCGCACCAGCGCCAGCACCGCCTCGTCCAGGCGCAGGTATTCCGGCGAGCGGCCGCCCGGGATCACCAGCCCGTCAAAGCCGGCGGGGTCCAGCTCGGCAAAATCCGCGGTCACGAAGAAGCGGTGGCCTTCCTTTTCGCTATAGGTCTGCGCGCCTTCGAAATCATGCACGGCGGTGCGCACATAGTCACCGGCATGCTTGCCGGGACAGACCACCTGCACCTCGTGCCCCACCGCCATCAGGGCCTGCAGCGGCACCATCGCCTCGTAATCCTCGACATAGTCACCCACGATCATCAACAGTTTCTTGGCCATCAGGCGTTCTCCGGTTCCAGACCGACATAGACGAGGGAACCCTCGACGCGCGTCGGGTACATCATCAGGGGTTTTTCCGCTGCACCCAGCGCCTGGCCGGACTCGATGTCCCATTGCCACAGATGCTTGGTGCAGATCAGGCGACCTTTCTTCAAAAGGCCATCGCACAGACGCTCGTCCATGTGCGGACAGACGGCCTGCGCGGCGTAGAAGCGGTCGCCCTGGCGCATCAGCACCACCTCATGGCCGCCCACCTTGCGCTCCACGATCGCGCTTTCCGCGACGTCCTGGGTCCCGCAAGCCTCGACCCATCTCTTTTGCTGCATTACTACCCTCCACGAAAGCCCGGCATGCGCGGCTCAATAAAAATTGTCACTGCTGATGGCGCCCGGCTCGATGTCGGTCTCCATCAGCAAGGTGCGCAAGGTATGCGCCACCATGGCTGGCGGGCCGGTCACATAGACCGCCGCAGCCGCCCAGTCGATATCCTCGCGCGCCATCAACCGGTCAACCGGATAGCCCTGCTCGCAGGCCACGCCGATGGCGTGCCGCGGCGGCGCGGCATCGCTGCAGACAGCGATATGCAAGCCGGCCTGCCCACGCTGGTGCTCAGCCAGTTCATCGGTCAACGCGGCCACCTGGCCGGCGTCGCGCACGCCCCAGAACAGCCACAGACGACGACGCGCCAGAAAGC
>JAEWJD010000164.1 GCA_023386765.1 Pseudomonadota bacterium
CCGCCCGGGGGGGGGCGGGGCGCGGCGGCCGCGGCGGGTTTACATCACGCGGACCGTGTCGACATCGAACTCGATGCTGTTGCGGTCGCGATCAATCTCGCCCTGCAGTTCCACCTGCGTTTTGTCGTCGATCGTGACGCCCGCCGGGAAGCGCTTGGCATCGATATCGGCGCGGATGCGGCCGGTGCCGTCATCGAAGGTGTAGTGCTTGCCGCCATCGTGCGAGACGATGCGGCCGCGCAGGATGGCCTTCTGGTCGTCACGGCCGTTCTTCAGTACTTCCTGCACCGTCATGACCGGCACACTGCTGGGGCCGGTATAACCCTGCTGGGCGGTGGCCGGGGCCTGGCTCGGCCCGGTGTAGGTGGGGGACTGGGCTTGCGCGGCGGCAGCCAGCAGGGCGGCGCTCAAGGCGGCGGCGCCGAGCAGGGTGCGTTGGCGGGTCGTGGGTGAAATGAAGCGGGTCATGGCGGGGCTCCTTGCGCCGCGAGGCGCATCATGTTGAACACAGCATCATTACAGCGGGTGAAGATGAAGGGAGTCTGAAGTCAGGGCTTGGCTTCGGGCTGGCCGGGCAGCACCAGTTGCGCGCCCAGCCCCAGGCCGTTCAGACCGTGGGTGAACTGCAGGGTGCCGCGATGCAGTTCGGCCACGCGCGCCGCGATGGACAGGCCCAGGCCGCTGCCTGGCGCCTCGTTACCCAGCACGCGGAAGAAGCGTTGTCCGAGGCGTTCGAGGTCGGGCGGCGCCACGCCGTCGCCGTCATCGCTGACGGTGAGTACGACGGTCTCGCCCTGGCGCACGGCGGACAGTGCTACCTGGCCCCCCGGGCGGCCGTAGACAATGGCATTGTGCAGCAGGTTGCGCACGGCGGTCAGCAGGGCCTCGTGGTTGCCCACCAGGGTGTCGACCCTGCAATCGAGGGTGATCGTCACCCCTCGGGCCTCGGCATCGGGGGCATAGGCCCGCATGGCTTCTCGCATCAGCTCGGCCACGTCGACCTGGTCGGTCAGCAGCGCCTCGGCGGACTGCGGATCCAGGCGGGCCAGTTGCAGCAGGCTCTGGACCAGCGCGGTGCTGCGCGCCACGTCGCTGCGCAGGCGGCGCAGATGGGGCGCGGCGGCCTGGGCGCATTCGGCCGGCAGGCTGCGTTGCAGCAGCTGGATGCGCGAGGCCAGCGCGGCCAGCGGCGTGCGCAGTTCGTGCGCGGCATCAGCGGTGAAGCGCCGCTCGCCTTCCAGGGTATGGGTGACGCGATCGAGCAGCTGGTTCAGCGCCATGACCACGGTCTGGATCTCGCGGGCCCGGCCGTCGTAAGTGAGCGCAGAGAGATCGCCGGCGGAACGTTCCTGGAGGTGGCGCGCCATGCGGCCCAGCGGCGCCACCAGCCGATGCACCAGCCAGCCATTGACCAGGGCCAGCAGCAGCCACAGCCCGGCCAGGGGCCAGGCAAGCGACTCCAGGGTCTCGAAGATGAGGTCGTTGCGGTCATCCCATTCCTGGCCGATCTGTACCGAAAACCCTTGTTTGTCGTGCACGCGCACGTAGACGCGCCAGCGCTCGCCCTTGACGCTTACGTCGTAGAAGCGATCATGGCGCGCTCCTTCGGGCACGAAGGGCTTGCGCGGGGCGTCATGGCCGCGTGCCAGGATGCGGCCATCGGGTGACAGGATCTGGTAGTCCAGCCGCAGCGCCGGGGAGGGCGCACGCGGGTCGGCCTGTGGATTCTGGTCGGTGGCGCCTTCGCCGAGCGCCAGCACCAGGCGGGCGCCTTCTTCCAGGAGGTCGTCGAAGGTGTCGTTGACCTCTTTCCAGGCCAGCGCCAGCACGATGGCGGTGCTGATCAGGCCGACGGCGATGCTGGAGCCCAGCGTGGTCCAGATCAGGCGGTTGCGCAGTGAATAGCTTTTGTGGGGCGGGAGGGAAGCAGAGGTGGGCATGTCAATCCGCCAGCCGGTAACCCTGGCGTCGAATCGTCTTGATGACGCCGGGGGCGAGCTTGCGGCGCAGGTGGTAGATGTGGACTTCGATGGTGTTGCTTTCGACTTCGTCGCCCCAGCCGTAGAGCGCCTCTTCGAGCTGGGCGCGCGACAGCACGCTGCCGGGTCGTCGCATGAGCGCGTGCAGCAAGGCGAACTCGTGTGCGGTCAGCGCGACCGCCTGGCCGTGGAAGGTCACCTGCTTGGCGGCCGGGTCCAGCACCAGCGCGCCATGTCGCAGCAGGGGCTCGGGCTGGCCGTCATGGCGGCGCAGGGTGGCACGGATGCGGGCCGACAGCTCTTCCAGGTCGAAGGGTTTGACCAGATAGTCGTCGGCGCCCAGATCCAGGCCTTCGATGCGGTCGCGCACCGCGTCGCGGGCGGTGATGAAGATGACCGGCAAGGCCGCGCGGCGGGCCCGCAGCGTGCGCAACAGCGCATCGCCGCTCAGCCCGGGCAGGCCGCGATCGAGCAGCAGGCATTGGTAGTCATGGGTGTCCAGGGCGGTCTGGGCCTGGTCGCCACGGGTGACGCGGTCCACGGTGTAGCCATCCAGGGTGAGCCAGGCTTCGATGGACTCGCCCAGAGAAACGTCGTCTTCGGCCAAGAGGATGCGCATGTCGCGACGATAAGGGGGGGAGATGAAGACAAGCTTAATGCATGCCGGCGGCTGGGGATAGAATGCGGAGCACTGCCGGGACGCTGCCCGGCGTCACGCCTGTCCTGTCCTGTCATGACCCCTTCGATGATGTCGCCCCGTTCCATGCTGATCGCCGGCATGGCCTTGCTGCTGGCCGCCAATGTGCAGGCCAAACCGCGCAGCCTGGTCGATCCGGCTGCCGAGGGGGATGTGGTCGCGCAGTGTCATGCCCTCATGGCGGCGCATGATTTCGACCACGTCAGGCCGGTATGTCAGCAGGCCGTGGCCGTGCTGGCTGCCAGCGCCGAGGGCAAGGTGCCGGCGCTTAATCTTCAGATCGAGCTGGGTACCCTGATGGAGAGCCCTTCCGCGCTGCGTCACGACCTGGCGCGGGCGCGGTCGATCTATCCGTCCGGTTCGCCTGAGCTGGGCGAGCGTTATCTGCGGCTTGGGCATGCCGAGCATCTCGCCGGCGACACGATGGCGGCCCGGACGGCCCTGGCGCAGGGCCTGGCGTCTTCGGGCTTGCCGGCCGTACAGCGCGAGCGTGCCGTCCATCTGCTGGCGGCGCTGTATGAGCGCAACCAGCAGGTGGCGCAGGCGATTGCCGTCCTGGAGGGCGAGGCGGGCCCGGACGGCAGATTGCCGGCCGGCATGGCGAAAGCCGCCAGCGAACTGTGGCTGACGCGCATCCGCCAGGCACAGCAGCAATCCGGCAAGGCCGAGGCCGAGTGGTTGCGCCGGCGTTGGGCGCTCCTGGAGCAGATGGTCGCCGCCGGCGAGGCGCGGCGTTACCGCAACGAGGGCGCGATGGATTGCATCCTGCCCAATCCGCCGCGCCCGCGCCGCCTGGCCGCGGAGGGGGACACCCAGCTGGAGTTCCTGATGGGCACCGACCCGGCCGCATTGCCGCAGTTGCAGGTACACCAGACGTCGGGCGTGGCCTCGGTCGACCGGATCGCTCTCGGTATCGGCCAGCGCATGCAATGTCTGCCCGGCGCCAAGGCGGTGCGTTTCAGGCTGCCCATCGCGTTGCGGATGCCGCCGGCTGCCACGCCCGCCGCCCCGGCCCGCTGACCCCGTGTCTGCCGGCAGGGGCCGCGATAGCGGGCGGCGTTATACTTTTTTGTCGCCCTCCCGTGCCGGGGTGTTCCGCCTGCGGCCTTGAATCATGCTCTTGCTCCCATTGTCGTTGCGCCCCGCTGCCAGGGCGCTGTTTTGCGTGTGTGCGATGCTGGTCGGCGCCCTCGCGCAGGCCGAGGTGCCCGATTGCCATGGCATCCGTGACCTGGTGTTCGTGGCGCATCTGGATGACGACCTGTTGTTCATGAACCCGGATGTCAACGCCAACATCGAGGCCGGCGGATGTGTCCGGGTGGTCTATCTGACCGCCAGCGACGCCGGCGAGGGCGAGGCATACATGCTGGGCCGGGAACGGGGGGTGCGTCAGGCTTATGCCTTCATGGCTCGCCAGCCTGATATCTGGGACGAGGGCATCGGCCTGGTGCAGGAGCGCCGCATCACGCGATTCGTGTTGCGCGGCAATCCCCGCGTGGAACTGTGGCCCATGCGCCTGAAGGATCCCTGGCTGGGGCCGGGCTGGGGCAGCCTGACCCCGCTGAGCCGGGCCGAATCGCAAGCCGGGCAGGATGTCGATACGCTGGGTTCCCAGCGCGAGACATACAACCGTGACGGCCTGGTCCGGACCCTGGCCGGGCTGATCCACCAGTACCACCCGAGCACGGTGCGGCATCTGGATGACACCATCAGCGTGCCCTATACCCAGTTGTGCTGGCGCTGCGCCGGCCATGGTCATCCGGACCATATCGCCAGTGCGCGCCTGGTGCGCGAGGCCATGCGCCAGGCGCCGGGCAATTATGCCGAGATGGGCTATATCGATTACCCCAGCCAGGAGCGCGCCAGCAACCTGGGCGAGGCCGAGATGGCCGGCAAGTCGCGGGTCTTTCAACATTACGCCTGGAACGACTATCACTATTGCGCCGGCCCCAGCGGTTGCCGCGAGCCGGCCGGGCCGGCGGCTGCCTGGGTGCAGCGCGCCTATTACGTGTCGCGGCAGGATATTGCGCCGCAGCTGTATGCCGATGGGCACGGCGGGCTGGTGGTTTTCGCGACCGGGGAAACCAATGGCGCAGCCAACCACTGGGACCTCAACGAGCACCGCTGGCAGAGCCTGGGCGGCAGGACGGGCGAGCCGCTGGTGTCCTTTACCCACGCGGATGGCACGGCCGGGCTGATGGCGCGCGACCCGTTGGGCGGGGTGTGGGCCAACAAGCAGCGTCACGACGGCAGTTGGCAAGGCTGGCAGGCCCTGGCCGGCACGCGGGTGCTGCAGACGCCGGTAGTGGCGTCGCTGGGCGAGGCAGCGGCCGTGGCGTTGGGCTATGACGGCCGGCTGCATTGGGTGGCGCCCACCGGGATCGACGGCAGCTGGGGCCCCTGGCAGGCCCTGCCTGTGCTGGCCCGGGCGGCCGGTACGCCCGCCGTCGCGCGCGGCGCCGATGGCCGTTACGTGGTGTTTGCCAATACGCGTGCAGGCGATATTTTCTACACCCGGCAACTGCCTGCCCAGGCAGGCTGGCAGGGGTGGCGACGCATCCCCGCCCCGCCGGCGGCCGGCGGGCTGGCCGCCATTCGCAATCCGCAGCAGCAGGTTGAACTGTACTTCCGCCAGCGCGCCGGCAATCACCTGACGAGGCTGCTCGAAAGCGGTGACACCGGCGACCTGGACATGACTTGGGGCGAGCCCGAGGATCTGGGCTTGCCCTATGTCGGCCAGGCCGCGATCGAGGCCGATGCGCAGGGCAGGCCGATGCTGGCGGTGCTGGAGCGCCCGGGCGGGGCGCTATGGCTGGTGGAGCAGGGACAGGCCGCCCGGCTGCCGGCCGAGGCGGCCTCCCCGCCTGCCATGCACCGGGTGGACGACACCTTGTATCTGGTGGCGCGCAGCCCGGGGCGCGTGCAGCGCTATCAGGTGCTCTCGCGGACCCAGGGGCAATGGAATGCGCCACTGATGCTCGATGAACTGCCGGCCGGCGGAGGCGGGCCGTTTGCGGCCTTGGCTGCCGGACCGCAGGATGTGCCCAGACTGGGTAGCGCTGCGGGCGATCAGGCGCTGGTCGTGCGGCCGTCGGCCAGCCAGCCCGGCTCGTTGACGCTGGAGCGCCTGCCGGCCCAGAGCACGCGTGCGGCGGCACCCTGAGTCCCGCTTGCGCGGACGTGCCGGGCCGGCCTAGCGTGCCAGGAAATTGCGTTCGGTATAGCGGGCGCTTTTGCGCAGCATGGCCTGGTTGAGCGCGCCGGCCAGGACGGCGTCGCGCTCCTGGTAGGCCTCCACGACGCGCAGCCGGTCGCGGCCCACCTCAGCCAGTTGCGCGGGGCTCAGCCAGCCCAGGCGGCGGAACCATGCAATGCGCCATTGCAACGATGCCAGCACCTGCAGGATGAGCGCATTGCCGCCCAGGCGGTACTCGGTATCCAGATAGCGTTCGATGCCGCGCAAGTGATCTTCGAGCGCGAGCTCCGTGCCGTGGTGGGCGAGCCATTGGGCCTGGGCGTGCAGATCCGCCAGGTCGGTGTCGCTGGCCTGGCGCACGATGATGTCGGACAGGTGCGCGTGCAGGGCCATGCGCAAGCCGTACAGATCACGGATGGCCTGCACCGAGACGGGAGCCACGCGCGGGCGCTTGTGCGTCTCCAGGATCACCAGGCCATGATGGGCCAGCACCAGCAGCGCTTCGCGCACGGGCGTGCGGCTGGTGCCGAAGCGCGCGGCCAGTTCCACCGAGTTGATCACGCTGTCGGCCGGGATACGCCCGGCGATGATGTCGCTGCGCACGGCCTCGACAATGGTCTGGACGGCGATGTCTTCCTTGTTCTCAAGCGCTTTCACAGCGGGCCTCCTTTTTCCGAGCATAGTACCCACTTGCAAAAGTGTCGACATATTGTCAGGGTAACTCCGGTATTACGCAGATTTCAGGGCGTATTTATATTAAAGTGCGCACACTATTAGAAAAGGAGAGGAGATCATGGCTACCCTGGACGCGTCAACGCGGCTGGAACGGCTGCCGTTTCGCGGCCCCGTTCTGAAGCTGGTGTTGATTATTTCGCTCGGCGGGTTTTTCGAGCTCTACGACCTGTTCCTGACGACTTACATCGTGCCGACCCTGCTGAAGGACGGCATCTACAGCCTGAAGACTGCCAATGTCTTCGACATGCACGCGGTGGCCAGTTTCGTGGCAGCGCTGTTTCTGGGGATGTTCGTCGGCGCAGGTCTGCTGGGCCGGCTGCCCGACCGCTTCGGGCGCAAGGCGGTTTTCACCTATGCCTTGATCGGGTACAGCATCTGCACCCTGGTGATGGCGTTCCAGACCGAGGCCTTGTGGATCAATGTCTGGCGTTTTCTGGCCGCCGTGGGGATCGGGCTGGAGCAGGTCACCATCGTGACCTACACCTCGGAGCTGGTGGCCAGCCGCTATCGCGGCCGCGCCATCGCCCTGACGCAGACCATTTCCTTCGTGGCCATGCCAGTGGTTGCCACCGTATCGTGGTTGTTGATCCCGCATGCCTTTCTGGGCCTGGAGGGCTGGCGCTGGGTGGTGATCCTGGGCGCCCTGGGCGCGGTGTTCATCTGGGTGCTGCGCCGCGCGCTGCCCGAGTCCGCCCTGTGGCTGGAGAGCAAGGGCCGCCATGCCGAGGCCCGCGAGGTGCTGGACCGGCTCGAAAAGCAGGTTTACGGTGATCGCCCGCCGCCTGCGGTCGTGTCCGAAGCAATGGTGCGCGCGCCGGTGGTGGCGCCATCGCAGGGCCGGCGCTGGGCCGCGCTGTTCGGCCCGGGCGTGCGCCGGCTGGTGCTGATGATGGTGGTGGTGAACATCTGCATCACGGTGGGCTATTACGGCTTTGCCTCGTGGGTGCCGACCCTGCTGGTGTCCAAGGGCATTACCACCGTGAAGTCGCTGGAATACAGCTTGTTGATGGCGGTGGCCGCGCCGCTGGCGCCGCTGTTGTCCATGCTGGTGGCCGATCGTATCGAACGCAAGCTGCAGGTCATGCTCAGTTGCGCCTTCTGCGCCGTGTTGGGGCTGGCCTTCGCGGCCCAGAGCGTGCCGGCCGTGGTGATCGTGTTGGGCTTTCTGCTGACGCTGAACAACGGCTGGATGTCCTCCAGCTATCACACCTACCAGGCCGAGCTGTTCCCGGTCGCCATCCGCGCCCAGGCGGTGGGTTTCGTCTACTCGTGGAGCCGTTTCTCGGCGGTGTTCTGCGCCTATGTCATTTCCTATCTGCTGGCGCAGTACGGCAATGCGGGGGTGTTCACCTTCATTACCGGCAGCATGCTGCTGATCGTGTTGACCCTGTGGCGCTTCGGTCCCAAGACCAACCGGCTGGTGTCGCGATGAGGCGGGAGGGGCGCAAAGCATGATCTGTCTGGAACGTATCGAAGGCTGGCATGTGGGCGGCCAATTGCGCCGCCTGGAAGGATTCTCCAGTCAGGCGCACGCCGGCACCGGCCTGTCTTTCGAGGGCAATGGCTGGCATATGGTGGGGCAGATGTATGCCCAGTGCTTTCATGTGGCGCAGCCACGGCTGGCCGTGCCGCTGGCGCTCTGGCATGGCGGCGGAATGAGCGGCGCGACCTGGGAAACCACCCCGGATGGCCGGCCCGGGTGGCTGTCGTTTTTTTTGCGTGAATCGTTCAGCGTGGTGCTGTGCGACGGCTTCGAGCGTGGCCGGGCATCGTTGCCGGCCTCGCCGCAGGCCTTCGATGGCGTGCCGGAGTACCGGGCGCTGGACGCCGTATGGCATCACTTCCGTTTCGGGCCGCCCGCTGAGGCGGGGCTGCCGCTGGCGGCTCCCCGGTCAGCGGCCTATGCAGGCCAGCAGTTTCCGGTGGAACAACTGGCGCATTTCGCCCGCCAGTTTGCGCCACGTTTCACCAATTCCGATGATTGCGCCCGCGCCGGCTACGATGCCTTGCTGCAGCGCCTGGGAAGGAGTGCGGTGATCGGCCACAGCCAGGGCGGGGTGTACGCGCTGGATGCAGCGCTGGCCGACCCGCGGCGCGTGGCGGCGGTGGTGGCGCTGGAGCCGCCGGTCAGCCAGGCCTGCCTGCAGCGGCTGAAGGCCGCGCCGCCGGGCGCGTTGCCGCCGCATTGCCTGATCTTCGGTGATCACATCCGCCAGCGCCACGCCACCTGGGAGCCTTTCCTGCACAACGCCCTGGCGTATTGCGAGGTGCTGGCCGGGCGTGGCGTGCCGGTCACCTTCATCGAACTGCCCGAGCAGGGCATCCGGGGCAACAGCCATATGCTGCACATGGATGCCAACAGCGACCGCATTGCTGCGCTGGTGCGCGACTGGCTGCTCGGCTTGGCGGTGCCGGTGCGCCCCTGAACCGGGGCGCGCCTGTCAGTCCTCGAGGGCTTCGTGCACGCCGTCGGCGCCGCGTTTCCAGTAGCTGGAGGCGCGGATACGGCTCTTGTCGATCTTGTGCTGCTCGACCATCACGGCCCGCACGGCCTTGGCGTCGGCCGATTCGGCGGCAACCCACACATAGCCTTCACCTTGCGGCAGCTGCAGCGAGGCGGCGGCTTCGGCCAGGCTGGGGGCGCCGGCATCGCGCGCCAGCCAGCGGATGCTGGCGTTGGCGCGGGTGGCCAGCGGCATCTCGTTGGCCGCCGAGGGGACCTCGATCAACACCAGTGCCTGGGCGTTGGCAGGCAGTTCCTCCAGCCGCCGGGAGATGGCGGGCAGGGCGGTTTCATCGCCGATCAGCACATGCCAGTCGAATGCCGCCGGCACCACGAAGGAGCCGCGCGGGCCGGCGATCCCCAGTGTCTGACCCGGCTGCGCCTGGGCGGCCCAGGTGCCGGCAGGCCCATCACCGTGCAGCACGAAATCCAGCACCAGTTCACGTTTTCCGGCGTCGTAGCAACGCGGGGTGTAGTCGCGCGCGGCCGGGCGCGGGGCGTCTTCGGGAAAGCGGGCGCCGTCGGGGCCGATCTCGGGCAGCACGACAGCTTGGCCGGGCTCGGGGGCGAAGAAAATCTTGACGTGATCGTCGAACGAGGCGGTCACGAAGTCCTGCAGGTCATCGCCTTGGACGGTGATGCGGGCCAGCAGGCCGCCAGCCAGGGGTTCGACCCGGGTGACGGTGAGCTGGCGCAGCTTCAGGGTGTGGCGAACGCGTTCAACGCGTAGATCACGGGTATTCATAGGCACTCCGGTTGTAGTTCAGGGACAGGCCGGATCGGTGATGGCCTGGACAGCCTGGCGCAGAATCTCGGCCACGCGACGTTGCTCGGCAGGGGAGGCGCTGCTGGTCTTGAGCAGGGCGTGACGCAAGGCCTTGTGCGCGTCGACGTATTCCTGGACCCAGCCGGTGGCGAGATCTTCGCCCTGCGGCCCGATCTGGCGGGGTTCACCGCTCCAGGCTTGACGCATCCATTCCATCCTGCGTCCGATATGGCGCAGTTTTTCAAGCAGCAGATCGACGTGTTCGCGATGGGCCTGCAGGCGTGCCAGGCCGTCGGGGGCGAGGTGGTAGCGCTTCTTGCTGCCTTCGCGCTCGACGGTGGCCTGGCCGAGTTCTTCCAGATAGGTCAGCGCCGGATACACCATCCCGGGGCTCGGGGTGTAGTAGCCGTTGCTCAGGTTGCCCAGGGCCTTGATGAGTTCGTACCCATGGCTGGGATGCTGCTCAAGCAGGCTGAGCAACATGAGCTGCAGGTCATCGGCACTCACTTTGCGGCCACGCGTCCATTCGGCGCCGCCGCGGCCGCCGCCATCCTGGCCATGACCGTGGTGAGCGTGGCTGGACTCGGGATGCTCGCCCTGGCCGCGGTGACCGGACAACGGTCGCGCGGCGTGGCGGCCGCCTTGAGCGCGCTGGCCTTGGCGGCGGCGGGGAAGGTCGGAGAGATACTGAGGGGGGCGCATGGCGGTCCTCCTGGAAAGCGGGTCGGGCTGCCGTCTCCTGGCGGTGAGCGGCGCAGGAGGCGGGCGGGTATATCTTAAGATATATATCGTACGATATAGGCTTGCTCCTGGACCGTCAAGGTTTGATGGCATCGCTCGCCAGGAAAGCGGGCAGCCGGCGCTCAAGGTGGCGCAGATTCTGGGGTGTTTTCGGGGAAATTTTTGAACGGATGCCGTCGCGCCGCGGTTCGCACCGATTCGGAATCACAGGGCGCGGGGGCCAGGTGTTTGCCGCCGAAAGAGGGGGGAATCGTCTGGAAACGGACTGCCGGGCTCGCGTCGGCGCCGTGGGCAAGTGGCGGGGCGAGACAGAAAGTCCGGAAAGCCGACCGGCATTGCGGCGAGCACACAGGGCGGCGTGCGCGCGGATGCGCGGGCCGATGACACGAGTTGCCCGTGTCCGGGGAAGCCGCAGGAAGGGCGTGACTGCACTGCGC
>JAEWJD010000166.1 GCA_023386765.1 Pseudomonadota bacterium
CCAGCAGTTTTTCCGGCGTGGCATAGGTCAGCGTCAGTGTTTCCTGGTCCATGACCGGATCGGCGAAGCCATTCTCGACCAGCAGATCGCCGAAGTCGTGCATGTCCACGAAGCCGGGCGTGGCGGTGTCGAGCCTGGCATCGGCCAGGGCCTGCCGCAGTTCGCGCAGCGTGCCGGGCCCCAGACAGGAGAACATCGCCAGGCCGCCCACGCGCAGAATCCGACGCCATTCGGCCAGCGCCGCGTGAGGCGCCGGATGCCAGTGCAGCGCGAGGTTGGACCACACCATATCCAGGGACTCCGGCGCCAGGCCGGTGGCCGCCAGATCGGCATTGATGAAACGCGGCGCGGCCGGGCCACGGCCAGTCAGGCGCCCGACCAGGGCGGACAGGCGCGGGGCGGCGAAACGCTGGCGAGCCTGTGCCAGCAAGGGTTCGCAATGGTCCAGCCCGATATAGGCAGCTTGCGGATCACGTTCGCGCAGCAAGGGCAGGTTATCGCCCGCGCCACAGCCGGCGTCCAGGATGGTGGCGGGCTGCAGGCGGATGTAGCCCAGCCGGCCCATCATCCGCCGGGCGATCTCGCCATAGAGGAACTGCGCTTCGGACAGGTCGCCACGACGTGCGAACTGGCGCGCAACATGGTGCGGATTGATGGGCAGGTCGGGCAGGGTCGAAGGCTGGGACATAAACGTGCAGGCACGCGCCGGGCAGGCGCGTCGATATGATGGGATGGCAGCCTGACTGACTGCCGTGCGTCATTATGGCCTATCCCCCTGTTTTGCCTCTGCGTCGTCCCTGCCGCCAACCGGGGCATGGCTGGTGTCATCTGAGCGCAGGTCTGCCGGCGGCCTGTCCGCTGTGCGGCGGCGCTGCCCGGGGGGCGCGGTTGTGCCGGCCTTGCTGCCGCGATGTGCTGGCCTCCATGCGCAGCCCTGCGGCCCGTTGCGCTGCGTGCCGCGCGAGGTTGCCGGCGCAGGCCGCCGGGCTGTGCGCAGCCTGCATGCGGCGGCGCCTGCGTCTGGGGCGTTGCGTGGCGGCCTTTGATTACCTGATGCCGGGCGACTGGCTCATCCAGCGCTACAAGGGCGGTCAGCCCGCGCTGGCGCGAGCCCTGGGTGCCCTGATGGCACAGGCCTGGCGGCGCGAACGGCCCGCGATCGCTGCGTGCCTGGTGCCGGTGCCCGCCTCGGCGCTGGCCTTGCGCCGGCGTGGCTTCAATCCGGCCGCCGAGTTGGCCCAGGTGGCTGGTGACTGGCTGGGCCTGCCGGTGGCGCGCTGGGGGTTGCGCCGCCGGCGTGTCCGGGCGCCCCAGACCGGGCGTAGCCGGCGCGCCCGCTGGCGCGGCTTGAGGGGGGCATTCGAGGCGGACCCGGCACTGGCCGGGCAGGCGGTGCTGGTGGTGGACGACGTGTTGACCACCGGGGCGACGGCGCAGGCGGCCGTCTGGGCGCTCAGGCGGGTGGGGGCGCGTTGCGTGGGCGTGCTGGCTGCGGCCAGGACCCCGGCGCCAGGCTGGCACAATAGCGCCTGACGTCCTGGGGATTCGCCACGGCGTCTGTTTCCGGATTCATTTTCACGCGCCGCGCCCCATGTTCCACGTCATCCTCGTCTGCCCTGAAATCCCGCCCAATACTGGCAATGCCATCCGTCTGTGCGCCAACACCGGTTCACAGCTGCACCTGGTGCGGCCCTTGGGGTTCGAGCTGGATGACGCGCGGCTGCGCCGTGCCGGCCTGGATTATCACGAATGGCAGCCCATGCAGGTGCACGATGACCTGCCCACGGCGCTCGCGGCCACCGGCGCACCGCTGGAGCGCCGCTTCGCCCTGACCACGCAGGGGGCGCGCAGCGCCGCCGGCATGCAGTACTTGCCGGGCGATGTATTTGTATTCGGGCGCGAGACGGCCGGCCTGTCTGATGAGCACGTGGCGCTTTTCGCGCCCGCGCAGCGTCTGCGCCTGCCCATGCGGCCGGGCCAGCGCAGCCTCAACCTGTCCAATGCCGTGGCCGTGACGGTATTCGAGGCCTGGCGCCAGCAGGATTACGCGGGCGGCCTCTGAGCGGCCGCCCGGCAGCTCAGTCGAGCGACAGTTTCAGGCGCTCGATGACGGCGTCCCAGCGGGCTTTTTCCTCGCGCATGCGCGCGGTGAGTTCCTGGGGCGTGGAAGCGGCTGGCGTGAAGTACTGCTGCGCCATCTGTTTACGCACCTCGTCGCTGTCGATGATGCGGGCCAGCTCCTGGTTCAGGCGCTCGATGATCGGGGCGGGCGTGCCGGCGGGTGCCAGCATGGCGTTCCAGGAAATGGATTCGAAGCCCGGGTAGCCCTGCGAGGTCATGGTGGGAATGCCCGGCAGGGCGGGGCTGGGTTCCAGGCTGGTGACGGCCAGCGCCTGGGCACGGCCATCGCGCACCTGCGGCATGGCGATGGCGGGCACCATGAAGCCGGCCTGCACGTCGCCGCCGATGATGGCGGTGATGACCTGAGGGAAGCCCGGGTAGGGAATCTGCGTCAGGTCGATGCCGGCGTCTTCCTTGAACATTTCCATGGCCAGGTGGGCCGAACTTCCCGGGCCGACCGAACCGTAGTTCAGCGCCCCGGCACGCTGGCGAGCCAGCTCGACGAATTCCTGTACGTTCTTCACGCCCAGGCTGGGCGTGACGGTCAGCACGTTGGGGCTGGTGGCGACCAGGGTGATCGGGGCCAGGTCGGTCAGCGGGTCATAGCCCAGCGTGCGCTTGTACAGCGTCGGAGCGGTGACCAGCGGGCCGTTGATCGTATAGAGCAGCGTGTAGCCGTCAGGTTTGGCCTGGGTGACCTGGCGGGTGCCGATATTGCCGCCGGCGCCTGGTTTGTTATCGATCACCACCGCTTGCTTCAGGGCCTGCGACAGCGGCTCGGCGATGGTGCGTGCCAGCAGGTCGGGCGAGGAGCCGGGCGGATAGGGCACAACCAGATGGATCGGGCGCTCGGGCCAGGCGGCTTGGGCGGCCAGCGGCAGCAAGGCGCTGACCAGGCCCAGGCCCAGGCCACGCTGCAGGCGTGAGAACAGGCGTGCGACAGACATGGAGGTGCTCC
>JAEWJD010000220.1 GCA_023386765.1 Pseudomonadota bacterium
AGACAGCCCCGCTGCGAGCGGCCTCGCGCTTGCGCCAGGTGTTCTCGGACACCTCGGCCAAGGCCTTGGACAAGCCGCCCCATTTGCCGGTCAGCGCCCAGTCTGCCGCCGTCTGCCCCTTGAGATCCTGGGTGGTCGGATCGGCGCCGGCATCGAGCAAGAGCTGCACCATCTCGCGATTGCCGGACAAGGCGGCCATCATGAGGGGGGTACGCCCCTCCGAGGAGGGCGCATTGATCAGCGCGCCCTTGGACATCAGCAGCTTGGCCGTATCAACGTGCCCCTTGGAAGCAGCGTAATGCAGCGGGGTCCAACCCAGGCGGTTGACCTCGGCGCCACGCGCGATCAGCTGCCGGGCCCGCTCGGTCTGGCCTGCCACGGCCAGATACATCAACGGGGTTTCGCCGGCCGGGTTGACGGCATTGACATCGGTACGCGGGTCGGCGGCCAGGGCATCGAAGACCTTCCAGGCCTGGTCGACCACGGCACGCATGATGGCAGGCTGGCCATTCTTGAAACGCACGTTGGGGTCGGCTCCCTGCTTGAGCAAGGTTTGCAGATCGGCCACCTTGTCATTGTGTACGTAGAACCACCAGTTGGCGGGCGGCTGCCCCGCCCAGCCCGTCGCCAACGGCAGGGCCAGCGCCACTGCCGCGATCCAAGTCCGTCCTGTCATCGCCATCTCCTGCACGGAAAAACCAAAGAAGAAACCCGAGTCAACGCTTGATCTTGCTGAAAAGCCGGAAGAAATTCTCGGTCGAGGCCTGTGCGATCTGGGCGACCGGCAGGCCCTTCAGCTCGGCGACCTTCTCGGCCACGTGGATGACCTTGGAGGGATCGTTGAGCTTGCCGCGATACGGCACCGGCGCGAGAAACGGAGAGTCCGTCTCGATCAGCAGGCGGTCCAGCGGCATGTTGCGCGCCACCTCGTGCACCACGGCCGCGTTCTTGAAGGTCACGATGCCCGAGAGCGAAATATGGAAATTCAGCGCCATGGCGGCCTGGGCCAGTTCCCAGGTCTCGGTGAAGCAGTGCATCACCCCGCCGACCTCCTCGGCGCCCTCTTCCTTGAGGATGCGCACGGTGTCTTCGGCGGAATTGCGCGTATGGATGATGAGCGGCAGGCCGGTCTGGCGGGCAGCCCGGATATGGCGGCGAAAACGTTCGCGCTGCCAGTCCAGGGGCTCGCTCAGGCGGTAGTAGTCCAGGCCCGTTTCCCCGATGGCAACCACCTTGGGATCCTGGGCCAGGCGCACCAGCTCCTCGGGCTCGGGGTCGGGCGTGTCTTCGTAGTCGGGATGCACGCCAACCGACGCCCACAGATTCGGTTGCGGGCGCACCAGGTCCATCAGCCCTGGCCATTCGGGCATGTTGACGCTGACCACCAGCGCATGCGTGACCTGGTTGGTCTCCATGCGTTGCAGGATGCCGGGCAGATCCGCGGCCAGTTCAGGGAAATTAAGATGACAGTGTGAATCGACAAACATGAAAGCAGATAAGAAAGACGGCTATGCCTGGCAGGATAGCACCACGCGCTGCAAGGCCGCGTGCGCGAACAGCTTGCCATTGAGCGGATGACCGGCCAGGGCACGTTGGCGCAGCAGCCAGCGCGCCGTGTCGGCCAGGCGAGCGGGCTGCGCGCGGGCAGCGACAGCGCCCGTGGCCTGCGCCAGGCTGGGGAAATAACGCAGCGGCGCGCCATGGGCGGCCAGGTTGAGGTCCGTGAAAGCCCGCAACAAGGTGTCGAGCCATTCGGCTGCCGGCATTTTTTCCAGCGTTTCGGCCAGCGTGCCCACATCGGTCGACACGCCCTCGGCCAGCCCCTTGAGCAGGTTGACGAGCCAGGACGGCACGGGGCTGTCCGCCTGGGCAGCCTGACGACGTGCGGTCAGGGGCGCGCCGCCTGCGGCGGCCAGCCAGTCTTCGCTCTGCGAGACGCCCTGCGCCTGCAACCACTGCAGGGCCGTCTGGTGGTCGGGCATGGCCAGCGGCAAACGGCGGCAACGCGACACCAGCGTGGGCAGCAAGCGGTCCGGGGCATCAGCCACCAATAGGAAAACAGTATGTGGCGGCGGCTCCTCCAACACCTTGAGCAGGGCGTTGGCGGAGATCACGTTCAGCGCCTGGGCCGGGTAGACCAGCGCCACACGCCAGCCTCCGCGGTGGGTGGCCGTATTGAACCAGGATTCCAGCGCGCGGATCTGGTCGATGCGGATTTCCTTGGAGAGGGTTTTCTTGGCGCTGCCACTGGCAGGGGCCTCCTCAGCCTCGGGCGTGGCCTCGGCGTTGGCCTGCCCTTCCTGTTCGGCCAGTGCGTCAGGGCGGATACGCCGCAGATCCGGGTGGTTGCCACTGGCAACCCAGGTGCAGGCGGGGCAGTGGCCACAGGCCAGCCCCTGCGCAGGCGATTCGCACAGCAGGCTGGCGGCGGCGGCGGCCGCAAAATCCAGTTTGCCGATGCCGGCCGCACCATGGACCAGCCAGGCGTGCGCGAAACGCTCGCGCTGGCCCAGCCATTGCTGCGCCGTTGCAAGATGCCAGGGGGGAAACGGGACCAGACTCATGCCGTGCCGGCCAGAAAGCGTTGCAGGTCCGCCTCCAGGGCGGCACGCACGGCCGCCAGCGGTTGGCTGGCGTCGATGACATGGATACGTTCGGGGTCGGCCTGCACGCGAGCATGATAGGCCTGACGGGTGCGCTCGAAGAAGGCCTGGCCTTCCTGCTCGAAGCGGTCGAGCTGGCGTTCGCCGGCCATGCGGGCGCGCGCCACTTCCAATGGCACGTCGAACAACCAGGTCAGGTCCGGACGCAGGGTCGGTTGCAACCACTGTTCCAGCGCGGCTACGCGGGCCGCACCCAGCTCGCGGCCGCCGCCCTGGTAGGCGTAGGTGGCATCGGTATAACGGTCGCAGACGACCCAGGCGCCACGCGCCAGTGCCGGCGCGATGACCTGCTGCAGGTGTTCGCAGCGGGCCGCGAACATCAGCAGTGTCTCGGTGTCCAGGCCCATCGGCTCGGACAGCAGCAAACTGCGCAGACGCTCACCGAGCGGCGTGCCGCCCGGCTCGCGGGTTGAGACGACATCCAGCCCGCGGGCGCGCAAGGCCTGCACCAGCCATTCGATATGGGTGCTCTTGCCCGCCCCGTCGACACCTTCCAGGGTTATGAAACGTCCGGTCATTT
>JAEWJD010000271.1 GCA_023386765.1 Pseudomonadota bacterium
ACGCTTCAGACAGGCCCGCTTGCTGCCCAAACCCTGGGCGGCGCGTATCCCGATCCTGACGACCGGCCATGCTGGTCAGAGCCTGTCCTGGCTGGGGCGCCATGCGGACGGCTGGTTGACGTACCCCGGCCGCACCGATGATGACGATGGCCCGCGACAGTTGGGGGCCAGGCTGCGCGCCTGGCGCGACACGATTCCCGACGGCGGCTTTCGCCCGCATGTCACCAATGAGTGGCTCGACCTGAGCGAGGACCCGGCGCATCCGCGCCAGGCGCTGCAGGGCGGCTTCGTACTGCGCACCGGCCGCCATGGCCTGATCGAGTTGTTGCAGGCCTGGCGCGAGGCGGGGGTGAATCACGCGGCGCTGGGCATCCAATACGGCCGCCGGCCGCCCGGCGAGGTCTTGCAGGAACTGGCCGAAGAGGTCCTGCCCGAATTTGCCTCGCACTCCTGAGGGGGGCTGGCTCTCGGTCAACCACGCCAGCCTGCGTTGCGTGGCCAAGGTCAGGGGGGCGGGCAGGGGGGCCGTGGGAAAGCGAGGGGCAGGGCAGGCTTGAACCAAGGAGCCGTCATCCTGCCCCGGGCGCGCGCGCCAGGCCTGCGAAGCGCGGCGCCTTCGTCCATCATGTAGATCATCGATTAGGAGTTATTCTTATTCTTATTTAAATTGACCGACGGTCAGTCGAATAATACAATCCGCCGTTTTCCACCGACCGTTGCGTGCCGTCATGCCTATGCCTGTTTCTCCCGGGCTTGCCCAATCCTCCCATTCGTCTCGTTGCAGCCGGTCCCGGCGGCTGCGCCAGGCGAGTCTCTGCGCGCTCATGACGGCTGCACCGCCAGCGCTGCTTGCCGGCCCGGCGACGAGCAGCGAGGTGGCGGCCTTGCCGGCCATCCAGGTGCAGGGTTCGGTGCAGGAGGAGGACACGAACGGGTTGGTGGCTCGCCAGGCCGAGGTCGGCAGCAAAACCCGCAGCGAGATCGAAGCGATCCCACAATCGGTCTCGGTGGTCACGCGGGGCCAGATCGAAGCTCAACAACCCTTGAGCACCAGCCAGGCGCTGCGCTATACGGCAGGCGCCAACAGCGAGCGCTTCGGCGGCTTCGGCACCCAGCTGGACATCACCCGCATCCGCGGAATCGACGCCGATTACTACCTGGACGGCCTGCGGGTGATCAGCAACGTGTCGACCTGGACTCCGCAGATCGACCCCTACACCCTGCAATCCATCGAGGTATTGCGCGGCCCGTCCTCGGTGCTCTACGGGCAGGGGACAGGGGGCGGCGTGATCGATCAGCGCAGCCGCCTGCCGCAAAAGGAGGCGGCGCATGAGGTCATGGCGCGCGTGGGCAGCTACCGTCATCGCGAGGTGGGCCTGGACAGCACGGGTGCCATCGACGAGGACGGCGTCTGGCGTTATCGCCTGACGCTGACCGGGCTGGATGCCAACGGCCAGGTCGAGGGCGTGCATCACAAACGCGTCTACCTGGCCCCCTCGTTGAGCTGGCACCCCTCTGCAGCGACGCGCTGGACCCTGCTGGCCACCCATGTCCGCGAACCCGACATCCCCGACTACAACAGCCTGCCGGCCGTGGCGCTGGGTCTGGACGGCAGCCCCTATCGTCCGGTGGACCGCCGGCGCAACTACACCGACATGGATTTCCAGGCCTCGTCGCGCAAGCAGGATTCGGTGACGTCCCTGTTCGAGCATCGTTTCGACAACGGGCTGACCTTCAATAGCCGGGTGCGCTACATGTATATCAATTCCGATATCCAGCGCACTTCCATCTATGGCTACCAGGATCGTCATGGACGCTTGTGGCTGGAAGGCACATATGGCCTGGCGCCCTCGACCTCGCATACCTGGCAGATGGACAACACCCTGTCGGGCGATCTGGACCTGGGCCCCACCGAGCACCGCTGGCTGCTCGGCGTGGATGCGGCGCGAGGCAAGATATCCAATGACTCGTACCGCATGGATCCGGTGGCCTTCGATCCCTATGACCCGCAGGCGCATCGTCCCCAACTGCCGCCGGATTTCAGTGACAGCCGCAAGAACTGGCCGTACAACGTGCGCCAGGATTTCAGCCGGGTGGGCATCTACGCCCAGGATCAGATCGCCCTGGGGCGCTGGCGCCTGACGCTGGGCGGTCGCTACGACTGGTCCCGGGTGGATGACCGTTCGCGCAGCTATTCGCCGCAATGGAACACCAGCCGGCAAACTGATACCAAGTGGAGCGGGCGGGCCGGCTTGAACTATCTGTTCGACAACGGCGTGGCGCCTTACATCAGTTACGCCACCTCTTTCGATCCGGTACTGGGGAACAACTTCCATGGCCAGCCGTTTGCGCCGACCGAAGCCACGCAGAGCGAGATCGGCGTCAAGTACCTGCCGCCCGACAGCGACACGCAGTTGAGCGCGGCGCTGTTCCAGCTGGAGCAGACCAATGTGAAGACCGCCGACACCCAGCACCTGGGCTACTGGACCCAGTCGGGCGAGGTGCGTTCGCGCGGGCTGGAATTGCAGGCCAACGCCGGGCTGGCCCCAGGGCTGCGCCTGCTGGCCGGCTACGTCTATCTGCACAATCGTCTGCGCAAGGACAACACCTACCCCGGCAAGAGCCTGACGCAGACGCCTGCCCACACTGCCTCGGCGTGGCTTGATTACCAGGTGCCCGGGCAGGCACTGGCCGGGTTGCGGCTGGGGCTGGGGGTGCGCTATCTGGGGTCGAGCTGGGGCAATCCGGCCAACACGTTCAAGGTGCCGGCGGCCACGCTGGTGGATGCGGCCATCAGCTACGAGCTGGGCAAACCGGCACGCGGCACCACCCTGGCCCTCAATGTGAGCAATCTGGCCAACAAGCAGTACGTCGCGAGTTGCAGTTCGCAGATGTACTGCTTCATCGGCCAGGACCGGTTGGTCACGGCCACGGTCACGACGCGGTGGTAAGGGGATGACGCAGCCGGTTTTCAGCCGCCGCCGCCTGCTGGGCGCTGCGTTCGGGATGTGCGCGGCGGGCCTGGGCCTGCCCGGACCCGCCCGGGGTACGACGGGCTTGAGCTTGGTCGACATCGCCGGGCGCGAGGTGCGCCTGGCGCGCCCGCCGCGCCGCATCGCCCTGGGCGATGGGCCGCTGGCCTATGTGGCCGCCTTGTTGCGGCCGCAGGCGCCGTTCGATGACATCGTGGCCTGGGGCGATAACTTCCGTGCCGCTGATCTGGGCGGATACCGGGCCTATCAGGCGCGTTTCCCCATGATGGATGGCATCCCCCTGTTGCGCGGGGCCGGTGCCGGGGCCATCGATGCCGAACACCTCCTGGACCTGGCCCCCGATGTTCTGCTGTTGAACCTGAGCTCGCTGGCGGGCGCGCGCGCCTCGGGCTTGATAGCGCATCTGGCGCAGGCCGGCATTGCCGTGGTGTTCGTGGATTTTCGTCAGCACATCATGGCCAATACCGCGCGCAGCGTCCAGATCATGGGCGAGGTGTTCAGCGCCCAAGCCCGCGCGCAGGATTTCCTGGCGTTTCGTGACCAGGCCCTGGCGCAGGTGGCGGACCGCCTGTCGGGGGCGGTCAGGCGTCCGCGCGTGGTCATAGAGCGGGCCGCCGGTCTCTACCAGGATTGCTGCCTGACCTATGGCACGGGCAACTTCGGCGAGTTGGTGGGTCTGGCTGGGGGCGAAAACCTGGCCGCCGGCCTGTTGCCCGGCACTTTCGGCACCCTCCATCCGGAACAGGTGATCGCCGCAGATCCGGAGGTGGTGATCGTGACGGGGGCGGACTGGTCGTTGTATGCACCGGCCGGCGATTGGGTGGGCCTGGGGCCGGGCACCGATCCTGCCCGGGCGCGCGACAGGCTGGCGCAACTGATGCGCCGGCCGGCCTACCGCCGCCTGGATGCCGTGCGGGAGGGAAGAGTGCATGCGATCTGGCATCCCTTCTATGACAACCCCTATTCCTTCGTGGCGGTGCAGCGCCTGGCGCGCTGGCTGCATCCCCAGGCGCTTGCCGATGTCGACCCGGAGCAGACCCTGCGCGAGCTGCACGAGCGCTTTCTTCCCATTCCTTATCAACCTGCCTATTGGGTCAGCCTGGAGGCTGTCGTATGACTATTCCTGTTCTGTTGTCGCCGCCGCAGGACGACGGCGCGGCCGGGCGCGCGGAGTATCGGCGTCTGACACGTCGCCGGCTATGGTTGCTGGCTGTCCTGCTGGCCTTGACCGCCGCCAGCTTCCTGGCGGATCTGTCTACCGGCCAGGCACCGTACCGGCTGGCCCAGGTGCTGGCGGCCTTGGCCCGGTCACCGGCCGAGCCGGCCTTGGAAATCATCGTCTGGGAGATTCGCCTGCCCACCGCGCTGGCCGCCCTGGTGGTCGGTGCGAGCCTGTCGGTCGCAGGGGTGCAGATGCAGACGGTGTTGAACAATCCGCTGGCCAGCCCGTTTACCTTGGGGTTGTCGGCGGCGGCAGGTTTCGGCGCGGCGTTGGGGCTGGTACTGGGCGTGACCCTGCTGCCAGTGGCCGCCGTGGCCTATGCGATTCCCTTGAATGCCTTCATCCTGGCGATGGGGACGGCCTTGGTGATCGACCGGCTGAGCCGCCGGCCGGGGGTGACGACCGAGATGATCGTCTTGCTGGGCACGACGCTGGTCTTCTCGTTCAATGCCTTGCTCGAAGCATTGCAGTACGTGGCGCCGGATCAGGCGCTGGCGGCGGTGGTGTTCTGGACCATGGGAAGCCTGGGGCGCGCCAGCTGGCCCAAGCTGGCGATCATGACTGCGGTGCTGGCGCTGGCCTGGTGTTATTTCGCACGCCAGGCCTGGGCCATGACGGCCTTGCGGCTAGGTGAGAGCCGCGCGGCCAGCCTGGGTGTGCCGCTGCGCCGCCTGCGCTTGCGCAGCATCCTGTTGAGTAGTCTGTTGGCGGCGGTGTGCGTCGCGTTCGTCGGGGCGATCGGCTTCATCGGCCTGGTGGCCCCGCATATCGCGCGCCTGCTGGTGGGTGAAGACCAGCGGTTCCTGCTGCCGGCCGCCGCGCTGTCGGGGGCCTGGCTGTTGTCCTTGGCTTCGGTGCTAAGCAAAACCCTGCTGCCGGGGCAGACGCTGCCCATCGGCATCGTGACTTCGCTGGTGGGGGTGCCACTGTTTCTGGTGTTGATTCTGCGGCGGGGGCGGCGATGAACGACGCGCAGGTGCTGGAGGTGCGCGGGCTTGCGCTCAGGCTGGGCTCACGCGAGGTGTTGCGCGAGGTGAGCTTCGGGCCGCTGCCGCGCGGCAGTTTCACGGCCTTGCTGGGTTCGAACGCGGCGGGAAAATCAACCTTGTTGCGGCGTATTGCAGGGCAATTGGACGGGCCGGGAACGGTGGAAATCATGGGCCGGCCGCTGTCCGGCTGGCCGCAGGGCCATCGCCATCGTCCGGCGCATGTGCCGCAGGAAAGCAATATGGCTTCGTCGTTGCGGGTGCTGGAAGCGGTGCTGCTGGCGGCCAAGCAGCAGGGGGGCTGGCGCGTGCAGTGCGCGGAACTGGATCGGGTCCTGGCGGTCTTGCGCGCCTTGAAGATCGATACCCTGGCGCAGCGCGAGCTGGCCGCGCTCAGCGGCGGGCAACGCCAGTTGGTGTCGCTGGCCCAGGCACTGGTGCGCGAGCCCAGCCTGCTGCTGCTGGACGAACCGACCAGCGCGCTGGACCTGAAGCGCCAGTTCGAGGTGCTTTCATTGTTGCGCCGGATGACGCACAAGGCGGGCATGACCGTGCTGGTGGCGATCCACGATCTGAACCTGGCGATGCGCTTTGCCGATCGCATCGTGGTGCTGCATGCGGGCAGGGTGGCGGCCGACGGGGTGCCGGCCGAGGTGATCACGCCGGCGCTGCTGGCGCGCATCTACGGCGTGCAGGCACGGGTGGAACCGTGTTCCCAGGGCTATCCGCAGGTGATCGTGGACGCGGCGCTGACGCCGGACAGCTAAGGCTGATCAGCGCGTGGCCGGTGCCAGCATGTTCAGGCAGGCGTCGGCCACCGCGTCGGCGAAGCCGCGGGGATCGATCTGGCGGTCGCAGATGAGTTCGTCGGTTGCCCCGTGCACGCCGGAATAGATCAGCAAGGCCACCACCCGCGCATCGGCGGGTTGCCAGACGCCGTCGGCGACACCTCCGGCGATGATGGCCTGCAGCTGCTCAAGGATGGCGTTGCGATCGGCGTTGAGCCGGTTGTGGTGGTGATGGTTGGCGTAGACGATATCGTGCGTCGCGTAGGTGTCGAGATAGGTGATGACGTTGGCATGCACCCATGCCCGCAGGCGGGCCGACCAGTCCTGCGGCGCACAGGCATTCACGGCGTCTTCGAGGCGCTGCATGAATTGTTCGGTATAGCGGCGCGCGAGGGCTTCCAGGATTTCGGTCTTGGAGGCGAAGTAATGATAGAAGGTGCCTTTGGCGACCTGGCAGCGCGCCACGATGTCGTTGATGGTGGTGGCTTCGACGCCATTGGCCAGGAACAGCGCTTGGGCGGCGTTCATGAGTTCGTCCAGGCGCACTTCGGCAGGCTTGGTGCGCGGGCCTTTGGCAGGGGAGGATTCGGGGAGCGGAGACTTCATGGCAGGCGGGCGTCGTGGGCGATACAAGCCTTAAGTGTAGAGCGATGCGGCCAGCAGGGCGACAGCCCGTCGGATTTCAGCGGCGCGCGAGCGGCGGGCGTGGCCGTTCGGGGCGCAAATGGGCCACCGCCGCGCTCAGGTGGGACAGCAGTTCGCGGACATTGCGCGGCAGGTAGCGGCGCTGCGGATAGGCCGCATAGAGCTGCAACGGGGCGGGCTGGCGATCCAGCGCGAGGGCCTGCAGCTGCCCGTCGCGCAGATAGGGTTCGCAGGCCGCGCGCGCCAGGATGGCATACCCCACACCCTTGAGGGCAGCCGCCATCGCCAGGGCGCCGCTGTCCAGGCGGATGCGCGCCTGCACCGAATAGGTGCGGCTGCGGCCAGCCGCATCCAGGAAGCGCCAGGGCGCGCCTTCCAGGATGTTGGCGGTGGTGATGCAGGGCAGGCCGGTGAGCGCCTGCACGGTGGTGGGCCGCCCGCAACGTGCGATCAGCGCGGGCGCGCCGACCACCACGCTTTGCAGCTCGGCCAGGGGCCGGGCCACCCAGTCGCTGTCGGCAAGCTCGCCGCGCCCCACAATGACGGCCAGATCCGGCGTGTAGTGCCGTTCGTGCAGACCAGCGAAGGTGCTCACGCAGCGGATTTCGAGTTCGGGGTGCTGCAGGGCGAATTCCGCCAGCGCGGCGCCCAGCAGGTAGGGCCCGACTTCGCTGGCCAGGGTAATCATAAGCCGGCCCTGCAGGAAAGGCTGCTCGGCGCGCAGCGCGTCGACGAAATCGTCCAGCCCTTCCAGCGGCGCGCCGAAGCGTTGCAGCAGGGCCTGGCCGGCTTCGGTCGGACGCAGCCCATCGGGCTGGCGCGTCAGCAGGCGCAACCCCAGTGCGCGCTCCAGCGCGCCAACCTGGCGGCTGACATTGGACGTCGGCATGCCGAGTTGCCGGCCGGCTGCGGCGAAGCTGCCGCAACGCGCCACCGACACCAGGACCCGCACGTCGTTAAGATTCAGGCGTGAGCTCATGGAAAGACTCAAAACGAGTTATTTATCTTATCAAGTTGAGGACTGCCTTGGGGTTTGTGGAGGACTAGACTGCCTGGCTTTCATGTCTAGGGGCCTTCATGCCGCCATCTACCTGCAGCACGCAGCGCGAGGCCAGTCGCATTGCCTGGGTCGTAGCCGCCGTCCAGTTCACCAACGCCCTGGAGTACATGGCCGTCAGCCCGCTGTTCGCCTGGGTGGCCCCCGATCTGGGAGTGCCGCTGGCTTGGGCCGGCTATGCGGCCGCCGTCTACACGCTGTGCGCCATCGTATCGGGCTTGCTGGCTTATCTCTGGGCCGACCGTCACGACCCCAGGCGGGTGTTGCTGTTGGCGTTGGCGGCCCTGACGCTATCGACCGTTGCCTTGAGCCAGGTCGGGCAGTTCGGGGCATTGCTGGCGTGGCGTGCGGTGGCGGGCCTGATGGGCGGGCTGGCGATGGGCAGCGCGAGCGGGGTGTTGCTGATGCATGCCGACCCCGGGCAGCGGCCGGCCTTGCTGGCGCGGGTGATCGCGGCATTTTCGCTGGTCAGCATTGCCGGCACTCCCGTGGTGCTGTGGATTGCGCAGCAGGCAGGGTGGCGCTGGGCATTCGGCGCCATTGCTCTGGCCTGCGCGCTATGTCTGGCGGCGGTGTGGGGCTTGCTGCCTGCAAGTCCGGCGCGGCCGGCCGTGGAACCACTGGGGCGACGTTTACAGGGTTTGCGGGCGGGCGGCCTGGCCAGCGCAGCGCTCAATGGACTGTCGCAGTTGCCGGCGCTGCTGCTGATCCCCCTGCTGGCTCCCTTGCTGCTTGGCTTGCTGCCAGCCGGTGCTTCGTTGTCCTGGCCGTTTCTGGTGGGCGGGGTGGCAGGCCTGGCGTCGGCACGCCTGGCGGGGCGTTGGCTGTTGCGCGGCCAGCCGGTACGCCTATGGCGGGCCGGGCTGACCCTGTTCACGCTCAACCTGGCGCTGACAGCGGCCGGTGTGATGCCGGGGGCGGGCTTCATGGCCTGCTTCATGGCGTCGACCTATGCCACGCTGGTGGCGGCATCCAGCGTCAGTGCAGCCTGGCCGCAGGCTTCACAGCGGGCCAGCTTCAGCGCCTTGCAAAGCGCCCTGATGCATCTGGCGTCGAGCCTGGCCTTTTTGGCGAGCCCGCAAGCGCTGTACCTGCCCGTGCCCGCGGCAGCAGGCTACGGCGGGGCGCTATTGGCCAGCGGGCTGGCGGCGCTGGCTTTGGTGTGGCTGGCGCCGCGGTTGTTGCAGGCGGCGGGGCCAGGGGATCAGTCCAGACGGTAGGCCAGGATATCGTCGCCGAAGGCGTCGCGCTGGCCGGTTTCCTCCCAGCCCAGGTGGCGGTAGAAACCATGCGAGCGTACCTTGGGGTCGCTGCTGCAGGCCAGGAACAGGCGCTTGAAACCGCGCCAGCGCAGGTCCTCGATCATGCGTTCGAGCAAGGCGCGGCCCAGGCCCTGGCCTTCATAAGCAGGCAGCAAGGCCAGCACCAGGATTTCCCCGCTGTTGCGGTCGGCGAAGCAATAGCCCGCCATCTGCCCGTCGACATGGGCGACGTAACCGGGGCTGCTGCCGTTCTCGATACCGGCGCGCCAGCTTTGAGCGGTGATGCCCAAGGCGGCCAGGTCCTGGGCCGAATAGGCATTCTCGCGCGTCAGGCCGCGAATACGCAGGCATTCCCGGGCATCTTCCGGCATCGCCGGACGCAACAAGGCTGAATTCATGAATGGCTCCGCCGGCGGGCCGGCTTGGAAAAAGGCAGGACAGCCCGGCGGGCTGCCTCGAAGACATCAGTGGGCGGCATCCAGTTGCTGATCCAGCCATTGCGCAATATCGCCGGCCACCCGGGCCATTGCCGGCGTGCCGTCGGCCTCTTGCAGACCGTGATCCAGTTCAGGGTAGCTGCGCCAGGTGAGATGGGGGTTGACCGCGGCGGCGATCATGGCCTGGGCGGCCTCGGCTGATACCGACGTATCGCGCCCGGATTGGATCACCAGCGTCGGTATGGCGATGGCACGCATCACGGCGGCCTGATCCAGGGTGAGCATCTGCTGCCACCAGTCGGGGCCGTGATCGGTCATGGCGGTGTCCTGGCCGGCCCGGGCGTGGGCGATGAAACCCCGCATGCCGGCGAGCAGGGCGGCGCGCTCGCCGGGCGGCAAGTGGCCGGCTTCGAGGGTCACGCTGTGCATCACGTCGTCCTCGAACCAGCGTCCACCGCCGTTGAACGTGGCGGCGGCATCCAGCCGCGGGCTGCGTGCCGCCAGCAGATGCACGATGACCGCGCCTTCGCTGCCGCCCAGGGCGACGATGTTGTCATAGGCAGCTTCGCTGCTCAGCCTGTCCAGCACTGCGCTCAGGTCGGCCACGCGTTGCGCGGGGTTGTCATGCAGCAGGTACTCGGCGGGACAGTCGGTCCGGGGCGATTCTGTGTGGTACGGCAAGCGCGCATCCAGGCCGTACTTCTCGACCGCCAGCACCTCGGCCTGAGGGCGCGCGAGGGACAGGGTTTGCCAAAGGGCAGGGTGGCGAGCCACGCTGTTGCAATCCGATCCCTGCACGATGACAAGCAGTTCACGGGCCCCCTCCTGTGCTTGCAAGGGGGGTTGCAGATAATAGGTGATCGCGCTGCCGTCGGGGCGCGCGAGTTGCCGGGCGGCAGGTTGTGCCAGCGCGGCGTGGCTGGCGAGCAGCAGCAGACAGACAGAGAACGCGGCCCGGCGGGCTGAAAGCAAGAACATGAACCGATGCAGGAGAAAGAAACAGGCAGGCGGCGCTGCCGCTACGCCGCCACTGTACCGCGACTCAGGCCGCTGCGGCCTGCTCGCGCGTACTGCCGTCACACAACACGATGGTCAGCTTGCCGTTCCACCACTGCACCAGGAAAACCTGGCTGAGATCGTCAACGCCGGCCTGCCGCAGCTGCGCCGTCAGCCAGTCATCGGAGCGCTGCAGGGACTTGAGCAGCTCGGAGAAGATCATGCCGTTCATGAGCAGGATGGCACCCGGCCGGGGGGCCGCGTCCTTTTTCTCGACCACGGTCAGCTGTCCTCCCGGTTCGATCTGCAGGAAATCCAGGTCCGAGAACGAAAAATGGCCCATGCTGCGCAACAGGCTGGCTACCACGCCCAGATCCACCTTGTTGCGCTTGTCGTTGATGGTGTCGACGCAGAATCTGCCGTCGGCGATCAGGGTGATGGGACAGCCCACGGCGAAAGCGCGAAAGAAATTGCTGCGCGCCACCAGATAGTTGAACAGGTCTATCAGGCTGATGCCGACCAGCAGGCAGACGATATAGGTCGCAAAGGAAATATCGCCGTTGTAGATGATGCCCCCTACGACTCCGCCCAGGATGAAGTTGCCGACCAGGTCGATGGCATTCATCTGCGAGAGCTTGGTGCGCCCGGTCCAGTTCATGTTGCTGACGATGATGAACAGGCCAACCGTCAGTTTGAGCGCCAGGAACAGATAATGGGTCAGCGAATCGAATGCGTCGAACCAGTTCATGGATTTCCTTTGCCAGGCGCGCCGTCGGGGCGCAGGGGCGACCCTGTCCGGGCCCTGCGGCCATGCTACCCAGAAAACCGCCATCCGGGCACGGCGCCAGCGCCGAGTCCACGGCATTGGCATAATGGCCGGGCTGCGGCGCGCTCGCCGCCCGGCCATCGTTTCTGCCTTCTCTTGCTGTCACCATGTCTCTGTCTTGCGGCACTGCCGACTCCCGTTCCCTTTCCGACTCCCCCGAGGGCGATCCCCGGCTTTTCTCCGGCCCCACAGGCCGTGCCCTGCTGGCGCTGGGCATGGGCGGCTTTGCCATCGGCACCGGCGAGTTCGTCATCATGGGTCTGTTGCCCGATGCCGCTGCCGACCTCGGCACCTCGATTCCGCAGGCCGGCTATCTGATCAGTATCTATGCGCTGGGCGTCGTGATCGGCGCGCCCGTGCTGGCGGTGCTCGGTGCGCGCCTGGCACGGCGCAATTTCCTGATCGGGTTGATGCTGGTGTTCGCACTGGGTAATTTCGTCAGCGCCGCCGCGCCGGGCTTCGGGTCGATGGCATGGGCGCGTTTTCTCACCGGCTTTCCTCATGGCACCTACTTCGGCGTGGCCGCCCTGGTGGCAGCGGGGATGGTGCCGCTGTACCGGCGCACCCTGGCGGTGGCCATGGTATTGCTGGGTTTGACCATCGCCACCCTGGTCGGCGTGCCGCTGGCCGCCGCGCTGGGGCAATGGCTCGGCTGGCGTTCGGCCTTCACCCTGGTCGGGCTGATCGGCCTGCTGACCGCGCTGTTGTGCTGGCGCTGGGTGCCGCACACGCCCGGCGACCGGACCGCAAGCCCCTTGCGAGAGCTGGGCGCCCTGCGTCGCAAGCAGGTCATCCTGACCCTGGCCATCGGTGCGATCGGCTCGGGCGGTATTTTTTCGGTCTTCAGCTACATCAAGCCCACCATGATGGAGGTTGCCCACCTGCCTGAAGCCTGGGTGCCGGCCGTGCTGGCGACGTTCGGCGTGGGCATGGTCAGCGGCAACCTGCTGGGCTCGCGTCTGGCCGACCGCAATATGGAGATGACCATCCGTTATGTACTGGTGTGGGCCGCGGTCATGCTGGGGGCGTTCTATTTCACCTCGCACAGCGCCTGGCTGGGTTCCATCAATGTGTTGCTCATCGGTACGGTGGTGGCGTTGGGCGCAACGCTGCAGACCCGCCTGATGGATGTCGCCGGTGACGCCCAGACGCTGGCGGCTGCCTTGAACCACTCGGCGTTCAATATTGCCAACGCGTTGGGTGCGTGGCTGGGCGGCGTGGCGATCGACGCGGGGCTGGGCTGGTCATCGACCGGCTGGGTGGGCGCGGTGCTGGCGCTGGCCGGGCTGGCGGTGCACTACTGGGCGCTGGCCGACATGCGGCGCCATCCACTGACGCGCTGAATTTCGTACTTGTTCGAATGATGCGACCGGGCCGGCGGCCTTGCAGGCAAGCCAGGGCTTGCCCGCCACGCATATTGCTCTTATAAGAACGTCATAAACATCCGGTATGTTTCAAAAAAAGAATGTCGCTTCCGGATCTCTCCAAAAAAAACCGGCACCCTGGAGGGGAAGAATACGCGCGAAGCCAGCCGGGACAAGGGCTGCGCAGGGTGGGTGCTATGCTTGCGCCCCATTCCAGAATGGTTGGTTAATACCGATTTGATTAATTTTGCGCATTTTTCCCTCACATCTCGATGCATCGGGAAAATCGCAATGTTGGTCTGCCGTGGTGCTGCTGCATGCTTGCTGAAAATAGTGTTTTACCCGTGGGCGCTCCGTTGTTGTTGGTCGAGGATGAACCGCTGCTAAGAGAGCGCCTGCAGCGTATTTTGGTGCAACTGGAGTATCCGCCGTCGGCTATCAGCCATGCGGGGACGCTGGCCGAGGCGCGCGCGGCGATGGCGCGTCAGTGCCCTGCCGTGGCGCTGGTGGACCTCGGGTTGCCCGATGGCAGTGGGCTGGAACTGATTCGCGACCTGTTCCAGGCCGATCCGGCCATGCTGATCATGGTGGTGTCGGCCTGGCGCTCGGAGGAGGCGATTCTGGAGGCCCTGCGAGCAGGGGCGAGCGGCTATGTCCTGAAGGAGCGTGACGATATGGAGGTTGGCATCGCGATCCGTAACCTGCTCAATGGGGGAGCCCCCATCGATCCGTTCATGGCGCGCCGCCTGATGCAGGAGTTCCTGGGGCGCAGTGACGCGCCAGCGGCAGCCCAGCCGTCCAACGGACCGCTCAGCCCCCGCGAGATGCAGGTGTTGCGCATGGTGGCCAGCGGGCTGGGCAATCGCGAGATCGCCGAGCAACTGCATCTGTCGCGCCATACGGTCGAGCAGCACATCAAGAATATCTACCGCAAGCTGACGGTGACTTCGCGCACCAAGGCGGTGCATGCCGCCCGTGCGGCCGGTTGGCTCGATTGAGAGCCCTGTTTGCCCTCTGGCTGCTGCTGTGCTGCCTGCCGGCGGCCGCTGCGCAAACGGATTGCCAGGTACGTATCCTGGATATCCAGGCCGCGCGCGCCCAGCCGGATGGGGCACGCGAAGCGCCGCTGGACTGGCAGACCGTGACCTTGCCGCATGCCTGGCGCAGCCTGTGGCCGGATCACCGCGGCAGCGCGTGGTACCGGATGGACTGGTCGTCTTCCTGTGGCGGTGCCATGGCCGTAGGGCTGACGCTGGAGTCGGTCGTCATGGCCGGCGAGGTCTACAGCAATGACGACCTGATCTGGCGTGACGCCAGCCTGGTCGAGCCGCTGTCGCGCAGCTGGAACATGCCCCGTCACTGGGTATTGCCGGCTTCATCGTTGCGTGACGGCGTCAATACGCTCTGGTTCAGGGTGAGCGGCTCGGCCGAGCTGAGCGCCGGCCTGGGTAACGTGCATCTAGGGCCGGTGCCCGCCATGCAGGCATTGAGCGAGGACCTCTGGTGGCGCAATCGCAGCCTTTACGCCCTGAATCTGGTGGTGTCGCTGGCGATGGGGGGGCTGTTCTTCTGTATCTGGGTGGTACGCCGCAGTCAGCAGGATTATGGCTGGTACGCCGCCATGGCGCTGTTCTGGTCGCTTTTCATCGCCAATGTGTTGCTGACCTCGCCCTGGCCGCTGGGCAGCAGCGAGGCCATGGCGCGCGCCAATCTCATGGCGCTGGTGCTATATGTCGCCTGCTTCTGCATGTTCGTCTGGCGCTTCGGCGAACAGCGCCTGCCCCGGCTGCAACGTGCGCTCTGGGGGGTGAGCGCCGCGCTGCTGGCCATGTTGGCATTCACGCCCGATGCCTATCTGCGCTATGCGCTGCTGATCGGGGTGACCGTGCCGGCGCTGCTCTTCTTTGCCAATTGCCTGCAGTTTCCCTTCCATGCCTGGCGCACCCGCCAGACCGACCATCTGGTCATGGCCGGCGGCCTGATGCTGTTCCTGCTTGCCGGGCTGCATGATTTCCTGCTGATGTTCAAGCTCATCGCGGGAAGCGTCTCTTATACGGCATTCACCAGCGTGGTGGCCATGCTGTCGATGTCGGCGGTGCTGGGGATGCGCATTGCGCGCAATATGTCGCGGGTCGAGCGTTTCAACCAGGAACTGGCCGAGCGGGTACAGCAGGCGCGCGCCGAACTGCGCACCTCGCTGGCGCTGGAGCACTCGCTGGAACTGGCCAACACCCGGCTGCAGGATCGCCTGCAGATGGCGCACGACCTGCATGACGGCCCGGGCGGCTCGCTGATGCGCATGATGGCGCTGGTAGAGCAAGCCGGCCAGCCCTTGCAGAACCGCCAGGTGCTGTCCATTCTCAAGCAGGTGCGCGATGACCTGCGCCAGACGATCGACAGCGGCTGCAGCGAAGACGTGCAGGTGCCTGCGACCCCGGGCGAGTGGATCGCGCCCCTGCGGCATCGTTTTACCTCGCTGTTCGACGAACTGGACATCGGTGTGCGCTGGAGGCTGCCCGAAGCCTGGACGGCACTGCCGGATGCGGCCCAGTGCCAGGCCCTGACGCGCCTGCTGGAAGAGTCGCTGACCAATGTCATCAAACACAGCCGCGCCCGGCACGTCGTGGTGACCTTGCAGCAGTCGGCCGGCGGGCGGCTGGCGCTGCGTATCGAAGATGATGGAGTGGGGTTCGATGTGGATGCCGTGCGCCGTTGCGGCATCAGCGTCGGTATGCGCAGCATGCAGGCGCGCATTGCCCGCGTGGGGGGCTCGCTGGAGGTTGCCTCGCGCGCGGGGCTGACTGTATTGACCGCAACATTACCTCAATAGGTATAAATACCGGAATTGCGGCATAGACGGGGCTTGTGACGATTCGTTCTAATTATTGCGAATTCTCCCATTGATCTGGCATCGATTATTGCAGTGCAGCGATGACAGTCAGGGCAGCCAGCAAGGTTGCGCCAAGTTGGCGGGAAATATTGCGTAACAATCAGAGGGGTTAGCTATGTCCGCAACTGTTTTCTACGAGCGCGCCGTCGCCTTGGACCGTGCCGCGCACCAGGACACGCGCATCCAGATCCAGCCCGATCACTATGCTTTCGCGCGTGATACCAATGCACTGCCGATCGCGGCCAGCGAGTTTGCCGATGCCGGTCGTCATTATCCGATCGTGTTCGTGGGCGACGAGCAGGGCGAGTTCCACGTGGCCGTGCTGCTCGGCCTGGAAGATCGCGTCAACCTGTTCGTGACGCCGCAAGGGACGTGGAAGGAAGACACCTACGTGCCGGCGTTCGCACGCCGTTACCCCTTTGTGCTGGGCACCACCTCGGATGCCGAGCGCCTCGCGGTCTGCATCGATGAGTCGTATCCGGGCGTCAATGCCGACGAGGGCGTGGCCCTCTTCGAAGACGGCAAGGAAAGCGAGTACCTGGGCCAGATGATGGAGTTCCTGCGCGTCTTCCAGGGTGAGATGGAAGTCACCAAGAAAATGGCGCAGCGCCTGAAAGAGCTGGGCCTGCTGACCGCCAAGACCATCACCATTTCGCAAACCGAAGGCGATCGTTACCTGAGCGGTTTCTGGGTCATCGACGATCAGAAGTTCGCCGGTCTGGATGACCAGCGCGTGCTGGAACTGCAACGCGCCGGCATCCTGCGTCTGGCCGAGCTGCATCGTGCCTCGCTGGGCAACGTGCAGCGTCTGGCCGGCCTGATGGATCAGCAGCGCCGTGCACAAGGCGATGCCCAACCGCAGGAAGCGGTGGCCTGAGCCTGAAGGCCATGGTCATGGCGACTTCGCAGCCGCACTCCGAGACGGCTGTCCCCCACATTCCTCTGCATACCCTGCAGGGGGATGCGCGTTTCTGGGCCGACCGTCTGCTGGCGGTCTTCCAGGGCAAGACGCTCGACGGGGTGGAGTGGTCGATGAAGTTCTCGTCGGCCGGGCTGGTGGGCAACCGCTACATGCTCGGGCTGTCGCGCGATAACTGGCGCCAGCTTGACTGGTCGACGCTGTCGCGCGCCCTGCAGGTGCCGCCCGAGCTGTGGGGGCGCATCCTGGCCGACATGGAGCACGCGCGCGCTGCCTACTTCGCCTACGAGCCGGATGAGCGCGGCGTCGGCAGCTACCGCATCTACCTGGAGTTCATGCCCACCCCCGAGGCGCTGCAGCGCGAAGGGGTGTTGCCGCTGGGCTGTGGCTACAAGTGGTGTCCGGCGCTGGAGCTGGCGCCGATCATCACGGCCTATCGGATGCGTCATCTGCCCGATCGCGAGGCTTTCGACGGCTATCTGGCGCCTTATCTGGCCAGGTTGATGCAGCCCGTGTTGCGCCAGACCGCGGAGAAGCTCATCGGGCTGGCCATGGCGCAGGGACGGCCACAGGATTTCATGTTTCTTGAGGTGGACGAGGCCGCCAGCCGGCGAGATTCGTTCACCGTTACCTTCCGGGGCACCGACTTGCCGTTGCGTGCCGTCATTCCCGATCTCCTGCGGCTTGCGGGCAGTCTGGCGCTGGCCGAAAGCGAGGTGCTCGGTTATCTGGTGCCCGACGAACCCCGCAGCCTCTACAGCCTGGCTGGCGGCACGGCGCGGGACGGCCACGAATTCCTGACTGTCTACTATGACTGAAACTGCTGAATTTTTCCGTCTGGCGCCTGTGCGCGGTGTACTCAAAGGCGGTCTGGTCTTGGCGCTTGCCGGTCTGTGGGGCTGCGCAAGCAGCTCGGACCCGCTGGCCCGGATCACCGGCCCGCAAACCGAGGAGCAGGCCAGCGCGTTGCAGGCAGCCGATGGCACCCTGAAGTGGGATGAGACCGGCAAGCCCGCGCCCAGCGCGGCTATGGATGCGGTGCCGCCGCAGCCGGCGCCGCGCTTCGAGGAAGCCGACAGCCTGCCGGCGCCGTTGAGCTATCTGGCGCGCGACATGCCGGCCTACAACGGCGCACCGCTGCCGGCACAGAGCGAGGCCATGACGCTGGAGCAGGCCTACCTGATGGCCCTGCAGAACGATCCCCAGTTGCGGGGCGCCTACCAGGAACTGCAGGCGGTCGGGTTCGGCGTGACGGCGGCTCGGGCCGGGCTGCTGCCGGCGGTCAATGCCGAGGCGAACCAGGCCCGGGTGCGCCAGAACGTGGTCGACAGCCGCAACGCGGTCTATCAGTCGGGGCGCGCCAACTGGACTGAAAAAGGGTGGTCGGTGAGCCTGACCCAGCCGGTCTTTGATCTGGGCGCGTACCACAAGTGGCGCCAGGCTCAGGACGCCGAGCGCAAGGAAGTGGCCGCCTACGCCTATTCGCAACAGGACCTGATGCTGCGCACGGCCACGGCCTATCTGAGCATCCTGGCGGCCCTGGACCAGATCGAACTCACCGAAGCCGAGCACCGCACCACTGCCAAACAGATGGAGCTGGTGCAGGCGCGCTATCACAGCGGGCAGGAAACCCAGGTCGGCGTGAGCGAAGTGCAGGCCCGCCTGGACATCCAGCAGGCCAATACGCTGCTGGCGCGCAACGACTATCAGGACAAGCAGCAGGCGCTGCAGGAAATCATCGGCTATGGCAGCCCGGGCTTGCGCCCGGTGCGCAAGGATCTCCCGCTGACGCTGCCCGAGCCCAACGACGTTGACCAGTGGCTGCGCACGGCGCTGGCCCAGAACTGGTCGATCCGGGCGGCCTCGGCGGGCGTGGCGGTAGCCGAGAAGGAGGTGTCGGTTCAGCGTGCCGGGCACTATCCCAGCCTGGCATTGCGCGCTTCCACGGGCCGCAATGAAACCGGCGGCAGCCTGTTTGGCGGCGGCAGCACGGTGGGCGATACCCGGGTGACGCTGAGCCTGAACGTGCCCATCTTCCAGGGTGGCTACACCTATGGCATGAGCCAGGCGGCCGCCAGCCGGCTCGGCGCGGCCAGCGCCGATCTCAGCCTGGCCCGCCGCAAGGTGCAGCGCCAGGTGTTCTCCTCCTTCCAGAACATGGTCATCGGCATCGACCGCATCAAGGCACTGGATGCCTCGGTGCAATCCTTCGAGATGGCCCTGAACCTCAAGGAAGAAGGGTTCCGCGCCGGCATCAATGACATCGTGGGGGTGCTCGATGCCACCCGCAATCTGTACAACGCGAAACGCCAGCAGGCCGAGGCTGGCTACAACTTCATGCTCGATGGCCTGAAGTTGAAGCAGGCAGCCGGCACGCTGAATGCGGCAGACATCGCGGCGATCAGCCGTCAGATGTGGTAGCCGGAACGAAACTGAATGGACGCGGCTCCCGCTGGTGCGGGAGTCATTTCACATTTTGCGCCAGGCCTGGCCTGGCGATATTGGATATCGGGTAACGATATGAGCTTGAAGAAACTGGCACGCAAACTCTGGACTGGCCGCTCCTCGCGCGAGGTGCAGCAATCCCTGTTCCGCCGCCGCCCGCTCTTCGAGGCGCTGGAGCGCCGTTACCTGATGTCGGCCGAACTGGTGGTGCCGCCGCCGCCGGCAGCCGAAGACCAGCCGCCGCAGATTGCCTCGGTACAGCCGGGCGCGCAGGGCAAGAAAACCAGCGCGCCGGGGGCACACCCCTACCTGGTCGAGCGTGCGGCGTTCCAGAAGGCGGGTGCGCTGGGCGAGGCGCTGACCCTGGACGAGTATGCCAAGGCCCAGCAGGCCCGCCAAGGCGATGCCAAGGCCTGGCTGCCGGGCGCGCAGGGAGCGAACGCCGCGCTCAGCGGTATCGAGGGCTATACCAGCCACGATGCCTCGACCCGCGTGCGTCAGATCATCTTCGTCGACCCCACGGTGGAGAACGCCGAGGAGTTGGTGCAGGGACTCTACAGCCTGGTCAGCGGCAAGACCGAGGGCCTGGGCGGGCTGCTGTCACCTCAGGGCGAAGGGCCGCAGCTGCAGGTGTTGCGCAACCACGATACTGAAATCATCGTACTGGACGGCCGCTACGACGGCGTGGAGCAGATCACCCAGGTGCTGGCGCAGCATCGCGATCTGGCGGCCGTGCAGATCATGAGCCACGGGCAGTCGGGCGAACTCACGCTGGGTACGGCCACGCTGGGCCAACGCCAGATCGAGAGCTACAAGGACCAGTTGCGCGCCTGGGGCGATGCGCTGTCCGAGGACGGCGATTTGCTGCTTTATGGCTGCAATGTGGCCGCAGGCAAGGGCGGCGTGGCCTTCGTGGACAGCCTGTCGGCCATCACGCGCGCCGACGTGGCGGCTGCCACCCATTCGGTGGGCAGCGCTGCGCTGGGCGGTGACTGGGTGCTCGACTATCGCAGCGGCGCCATCGAGGCCAGCACGGTCACCGTGGCGCGCTGGGACGGCCTGATGGCGTCGGTCTCGGGCCAACGTGACGGCGGCAGCACGGTGACCAGCGTGGCAACCGGAGATGTGCTGATCGGCTATGGCAGCGACAACACCTTCGTGTTCAACAACAATTCCACTGCCGCGGTCAGCACGATCGAGCTGCGCCAGGGCATGAAGCAGGAAAACGGCGTCTGGGTGCGCAACGCCGATGACGAGAACAGCAACAACACGCTGGATTTCTCGGCCATCAAGGGCGATATCACCGCCATCATCCACGACGATCGCAGCTATCAGATTTCGTACAAGACGCAGGACGGCCAGGGCAACTGGAGCGACCATATCGTCAATGTGGTGTTCAAGTCGGCCGACGGCAGTGAAATCCTGCAGATCGGCGGCAAGACCTTCAACCTGGTCGGCACGGCCCTGGATGGCAAGACCATCCTGGATTACAGCGGCTATGCGACCGGGGTCACGGTAGACCTGTCCGGGCCCTCCGAAGACAGCAACGGCGAGGAAATCCCGCCGCCGCCGCCGACCGGATTCGGCTATGTGCGTAACATTGGCGGTGTGATCGGATCGACGCGGGGCGGCAACACGATTACGGTGGTGGGTGACACGATGGTCACCATCAACCACAAGCAGGACATCATCAAAGGCAGCGGCGGCGACAACACCTACATCGTCGCCGATGGCATCAAGGGCTTCACCCTCTCCCAGCAAAGCGGCCAGAGCGGCAACACGCTGGATCTCTCCCGATACAACGCCGACCTCACCGCCCGGGTGCATACCCAGGGCGGTGTCACTGTCTATCTGGGCGCAGGTGTGGACAGCGATGGCAGCATCCGCGACCTGAGCGGGGCGACCGCGCTGGTGAACCAGCTCGATATCCAGGTTTTCATCGGCGCCGACGGCAAGACGACGCTGGACTACACGGGCTATGAAGACAACGTCACCGTCAACCTGAACTATCAGGATGGCTCGACGGCGCTGTATGACGCCAGCGGCCTGGCCGGCGTGCTGAACATCAACAACGTCATCGGCGGGCTGCTGGACAACGATATCGTTGGCAGCCAGGGCAGCAACATCATCACCGTGGCCAACAGCCAGGGTCACAACCGCATCAGCGGTGGCGGCGGCAATGACCTGGTGATCGGCACCCTGCGTACCGGCGGGGCCACCGAGTACATCGGCGGCGTGACCGGCGATGCCCAGCTCAGCGATCAACAGACCCGCGTGGTGTTGACGGGCGTGCTGGATGGCGTTGCCCTTGAGGTCACGCTGGTCAACGTCGGCGCCGTGACCCTGCAGGATTACCGCAGCATCGACAGCCAGGCCGCCGCCGGCTCGCAGAACCATGCGAACACGGTGGTCACGCTGGATGCCTCGAATTACTCCGGCGATCTCACCCTGATCGGCAGCGCCGGTGCGAACGTACTCAAGGGCGGCTCGGGCACCAACGTGTTCCGTGGCTATCAAGGCGACAACGTGCTGATCGCCCGCGCCGATGCGCAACGCAACGTGCTGTTCGAGGAGGGCGACTGGGATATCACCCTGACGTCCGGCGAGCTGCGGGCGACGATGGCCTCGGGCGTCGTGCTGGCACCGGGGCAGGCCACGCCCGTGCTGCATAACCAACTGCAGGGGACGTTTCATGAGGCTCGTCTGAATGGCGGCCTGGCCAGCGTCCTGATCGACGCGTCGGCTTTTGTCGGTGACACGCTGCTTGTCAGCGGTCAGATGGCCGGCGGCGTGATCAAGTCGGGCAGCGGCGCCAATTCCCGGCACCAGATCGTGCTCATGGGAGGGCGCTACGACATCACGGGTTCCAGCGGCACTGACGCCACCACTGAACTGGTGGTCAAGGCCGGCGGCCTGACGGGGCTGGATCCCGTCAGCCTGAAGCAGCAGCTGGCCCAGAGCGGCGGCGCGGCATGGGTCGCGTTCCAGTCCACCGGCAACCGCCAGGGCTGGATCCAGCAGGCGGAGAACGCCGGTGCCTCTGCCAGCTCTACCTACGAGAACATCAGCCGCGTCAAGGTGATCAGCGGCGAGTATGGCAATCACATCGATACCTCCGGCTTCGAGGGAGAAGCCGAACTGGACGGCCGTGCCGGCCTGGGCAACCTTTTCATCATCAGCAATGCCTACGCCACCCAGGTAACGGGTTCGGCCGGGCAGAACACGATCCAGATCGCCACCGGCAACCAGGACCTGCTGCTCAAGAACGGCGAGCTGATCCTGGGCGGCGGCGCATCGGCGATCCGTTCCGTCTTCACCCACGTCAACGATTTCGACATCACGGTCCAGGGCAACGGCCGCAAGGTGGATACCCGGCAGTTCACGGGCGTGACGCGCCAGACCTTCCTGGCAGATCTGACCGGTGGCTACGAAGAGACCGACGGTCCGGCGCTGACCGTGGAGCTGGGCGGGGGCAAACGCATCGACATCGGCCTGCAGGGTGTGCGCACCCTGCAGGATCTGCTGGACGCCATCGGTGCGTCGGTGGTGGTGCAGGCCAATGGCAACCCTTTGCGCGTGGCCTTGGAAGGCCCCTATCGCGGGAGCTTGCTCCCCGATAGCGATAGCACGACGGCCTGGGACTATCTCTATGCCTTGAGCGCCGACCTGGACGCGCAGGGAAGATTGGAAATCCGCTACAGCCAGCAGGCGCTGGCTGCCGGGCTCTCCGGCGTGTTCACCCTGCGCGCGGGCGCTCAGCTGCAGTTGGACGGCGACGGCAATGTTTCCGAGTCCAGTGTGCAGCTGTCCACCGCGGCGTGGGCGCTGGGGCTGCTGGCCCAGGGGCAGGTGTCAGCCCAGTCCAGCGCCGTGGGCGTGCTTCAGGGCGCAGTCCTGGCCATCGGCCACCACACGCATTTCACGCTGGCTGGCAGCGATGCTTCGGTCTATAGCGGCGGCGGCGACAATCTCTTCAGCGCGAACTTCGTCAACGGCGCGGGTGCGACGGGTGACGGCAACAAACTTTATCTGCAGTCCGGCGCGGTCAACCGCGTGGCGGTGCAGACCCTCTACGACACCACCATCAGCGGCAGTCAGGTGGAGGTCGCCAGCGGCGCGGGCAAGGTCCTGAGTTTTGCCGGCGCCTTGCCCACCGAGTTGAGTGTGGCGGCCATCAATACCAGCGGCACGGTCATTCTGGATGCCAGCGGCTGGGATCACGCGATTTCGCTCATCAGCGAAGGCGCGGCCAATGAACTCAAGGGTAATACCAGCGACGTCAGCTTCATGGTGCAGCAGCCTGTCAGCGGTCAGGTGACTGTGTCGCTGAAGACGGCCGGCGGGCAGGGCAACAGCATCGAGCTGTTGGCGCGCAATGGCGCCAACGCCGCCACGTCGAGCCTGTTGGGGACCAACGCCGCGCTTATCGGCGTACAGATGGGTGCCAATACGGAGTCGCTGGGCTACGTGCTGGATCTGGGCGAGCATGGTGTGGTGGACAGTGACGTCGGGCTGACCGGACGCAACGTCACGGTGCGTGCCCGCGTGCTGGACGTCCTGCACGGTATCGATCTGGACAGCAGCCGCACGCTGCGACTGGAAGGCGAGAAGATCACCATCGGCGAAGACACTGGCGCGCATATCGTGCTGACCGCCGGCGTGGTGCAGGTCTTCGCCCAGCGCTATCGCCCATGGCGCAGCAGCCTGGCGCAAATCTACACGCTGGAAACGGATATCACCGTCAAGAATGCCACCTTGTGGGCCAGCCAGGCCGGTGGCGAGGGCCTGACCCTGCAGGCGCGCATCGACAGCGAGCAGTACGACGACAGGCTGCGGCCCTTCAAGAATGCGGCCGACCAGCGCGGGGTGCTGGGCATGCTGGCCACGGCCGGCAACAAGGCGATCGAGGCCGCGCTGACCTTCCTGGACAGCGCCGGCGCGATGGCCAGCTGGGCCGCGATCCAATACAAATCGTCGATCACGATCGGCAGTCAGGCCAGGTTGCTGTCCCAGTCCGACATCTCGATCCGGGCGCAGGCGCTGGCCAAGGTGGATCTGAGCCCGCTGGTGGCCAAGATCGCCGGGGTCGGCGTGGGCGTGCTGCGCAACGAGGCCAAGGTCGACATCGCCGGTACGGTGTCGGCCGGACGTCATCTGGATGTGCGCTCCGAAGTGAGCAACACCATGAACATCGCGCTCAAGCCCGGCCTGATGGGGGCAGTGCCCGCCGTGGTCGGCGTGGGCGTCGGGGTGGTGTTGAGCGAGTCGTCCGTGACCGTACGCGGCAGTGCCCATCTGAGCACCGGCCGCTGGGTGGATGGCACCGATACGACGCTGCTGGTCGACAGCCAGCTCAAGGGCAACCTCAGCGTGCAGGCGCTGACCGCCCACAAGCACACGATTTCGCTGTTGGTGCGTGGCGATATGGCCACCAGCGATGACACCAAGGCCGTGACCCAGGATCCGGCCAAGACCGGCCCGGCCGAGGAAACCGGGCGCTACAACGCCTCCTATGCCAAGGTTGGGGTCGGTGTGGGCTTTGCCTATAACGACATCAAGACCCATGTGCAGATTGACGGCACCTTGAGTGCCGGCAATGGCGGCGCGCTGGATGTGCAGGCCAACATGACCGACGGCGGCAGTGCCGTGACGGTGCAGACCCTGCTGGGCGCGCGGCCTGCCACGGGCAGCGATTACATCGAGAATGTGCTGTATGAGGCACAGACCTATGGCGTCGGCCTGATCTCCACGCCGCTCTCCGCTGAGGCCAGCCGGGGCATGGGCATGGCCACGGCCGAGATCAAGGCTTTCTTCCAGACACTGGTGCGCGGTGCCAAGGAGGGCACGTTCGTCGACCGGTTCTGGGGCAACATGGCCGACAACGCCGAGAAGGAACGCAAGGAGTACGACGACAAGGTCCGCAAGGAAGCCGAGAGCTCCTCGACCGAATTCCAGGTGGGCGCGGCCCTGGGCATGACGATGGACGATATCACCACCAAGGTGGTGATCGGCAGCCAGAGCGGCAGCACGCCCCGCATCGAGTCGGATGGCGGCGACGTCAACATCACGGCGGTCAACCGCTACGACACCCGCCTGACGGTGATGAGCGGGGTCGATGACCAGGCCATTGCAGCCAAGCAAGATTTCCTCAAGAAACGCAACGACCTGACGACCGATCAGGTCAAGCGCAATACGGGTGCCGACGGTTCCGATTTCGGGGCCGCCGGCGCAGTCGTGGTGCGCCTGGATTCGGTTGTCAGCGAGGTGACGGTCGGGCAGGGCGCGACGATCCTGAGCAATGGCGGCGACGTCAAGGTGGCGGCGCAGAACCTCAACCAGATCGACCCGAACGGGTTGTGGCTGGGCAATCTGTACGCGCCGTTCGACAAGATCGGGCAGCGTTGGAACGCCGCCGAAGGCACCCTGGCGAAAATGGGCGTAGCCGGCGATGCCGCCTGGGATTTCCTGAAGAACCTGCAGAACACCCTGACGAGCGCGGGTGGGATTTCCAACAGTTTCAGCAACTGGGCCAGTGCCACCTCCAAGAGCAAGAAGCTGGCGCTGTCCGGTGCTTTCGTGGTGCAGGTCCAGAACACCCAGACGCAGGCCCGGGTGGATGGCAGCATCGATACCCGCGCAGGCCAGGCGCCTGGCGGCTCGGCCGGCGCCCTTGATGTGGTGGCGGTCAACAGCACCCAACGCATGACCCTGACGGGCAATATTCTGCTGCCCGCGCTGTCGATCGGCGGCGGCGACGCCATCAAGAACGCGAAGCCGCGCGGCGAAACACAGGGCCGGCTTTCCTATGGGAAGGACCTGGCCAAGGGGTTCCTCACCCCCAAGGTGGAAGGTTTCGACTATGGCAGCAGCGCCAAGGAAGGTTCGGCCATCGGCGTGTCGGTGGCCGTCACGGCGGCTACCCACAAGACCAGCGCCGTGCTGGGTAACAGCGCGCAGGTCTATGCGGATACGCTGACGGTCAGTGCCGACAATGAAGTCGTGGCCACGACCCTGGGCGCCTCCGGCGGCCAGGCGCGCACGCTGGCGGCCAATGGTGTGGTGCTGGTGAATGTGATCGGTTCCCGCACCCTGGCCCAGGTTCAGGGCGGTGTGCAGGCCGATATCCGTGGCGCGGCCAAGATCCGTGCCGAGGACGCGACCTGGGTCGGTACCGTGGCCGGCGCGGCCGCACGCTCGGAAAGCGTGGGCGTGGGCATGAGCGTGGCCATCAATGACATCGGGCGCTCCACGCAAGCCTTGCTGGGCGATACCCTCATTGCCTCGCACAATGCGGCCTCCTCGCCGCGCGTCGGGTCGATCAAGGTCGGCAGCCTGACGCTGGAAAGCGAAAACCGCGGCTTCGTCGGTAACCTGACGGTCGCGGGCTCCAAGGTGGCCAATGCGTCGGCCGCCAGCCCCAATGGCGGCGATGTGCAGGACATCAGCCTGCCCGTGACCGGTGGCGCGGAAGGACAAGGAGGCCTGCCCGGCGCGCTCGACCCGAACGAAGAGATTTCGCTCTCGGATTTCCTCAAGGAAATCAGTGATGCCACCTCGACCCTGACTCAGGACGGCGCTGCCGGCGGTGGCGCCAAGCAGGAAAGCAAGGCCGGCATCGGCATTTCCGGCGCGGTGGCCGTCAACATCATCAATGACGATACGCAGTCGTACATCAACGCCGCTGGCCTGGAAATCCGGGCCACGGGTGAGGTGCGCCTGGATGCCGACAACCATACGCACGTACTGGCGGCCTCGGGGGCGGTAGCCCTGGCGCAGGCCTCGGGCGACAAAACCAATGTTGGTCTGGCCGGCGCGTTCAGCATGAACATGCAGGGCGGCCAGACCCTGGCCGAAGTCGTGGCGCTGGGCAAGCTGGTGGCGGGAGGCCATCTCACGCTGGATGCCCGCCGTCAGGGCGTGGCCGTGACCGTGGCCGCCGGCATGGCGGGCGCGCAAGGCAAGAAGGGGGTCGCCGCTGCCGGCTCGGCGGCGGTTTCGGTGGCGGGATACGACACCATCGCCCGCATCAGCCAGGTCCAGGAGATCAGCGCCCGCGACGTGATCGTGCAGGCGCGCGACACCAGCGTGCTGGCCACGCTGGCCGGCACTGGGGCGGTCAGCGAGGGGCGGGCAGGCGTGGGCGCGGCGGTATCGGTCAACGTGAGCCGCAGCGGCGTCATCGCGGGCATCCAGAACGTGGATGCGCTGACGTACACCGGGCAGCTCAAGGTGCAGGCCGATGGCGTGCAGACCGTGGTGGGGCTGGCCGGCGCGTTGGGCTCGGCACGCGATGGCGCGGGCGTGGGCGGCACGGTGGCCGTCAACGTGATCGCCAACCGCATCGAAAGCTATCTGCTCAACAGTGCAGTCGAACACCAGGCAGGCACGGGCGGCGCGCTCAGCGTGACCGCCGAGGATCGCACGACCCTTATCGCGATTACCGGTGCGGCCGGCGTCGGCAAGAAGGCCGGCGTGGGCGTGGCCGTCAGTGTCAACCTGATCAGTAATGCCGTATTGGCGGGTATCCAGGGCAGCCGTGTCACGACGCGGGGCGATGTCGTGCTGAAGGCTTCCGACCACTCGTCGCTGGGCGGCGGTGCGGTCGGGGTCGGCGTGGGGACGGGCCAGGCCCGTTTCGCCGGGGCAGGATCGATCCAGGTCAACCGGATCGGCTCGACCGTGGCGGCCTACGTGCTGCCACGCTATGTCAACGGCCAGGCCACGCCTAACAGCAGTGTCATCGAGGCGGCCTCCCTCAAGGTCGAGGCCATCGAGAACAATACGCTGGTTGCCGTGACCGGCGCCGCGGCCATGACGCTGGGCGGCA